>JAICMD010000055.1 GCA_025929405.1 Mucilaginibacter sp.
GCAATGGTACCCGCGCATGGAAGTTTATGACGATATAAGCGGATGGAACACCATACCTTATATGGGCGCAGGCGAGTTTTATCTGGAGTATGGCAATATTGATTATACTATTACCGCGCCGTCAAATATGGTTGTAGCAGGATCGGGCGAGTTGCTTAACCCAACTGAGGTTTTAACTCAAACAACCATTAGCCGTTTAGCTGCTGCAAAAGCCAGCGATAAAATCATGATGATACGGGATGAAGCCGATATAAACAGCCGCAATTCGCACCCGGCTAAGCCAATGCTTGCCTGGCACTTTTTATGTAAAAACACCCGCGATGTAGCCTGGGCCGCATCAAAGGCTTTTATGTGGGATGCCGCACGTATTAATCTGCCAAGCGGCAAAAAAGCGCTGGCACAATCGGTTTACCCGGTTGAGAATGAAGGCACAGCGTCATGGGGAAGATCTACAGAGTTTGTAAAAGGCTGTATTGAGCTATATTCAAAAGAGTGGTTCGAATTTACCTACCCGGTGGCAACTAATGTAGCAGGTATAGTAGGTGGCATGGAATATCCGGGTATTGTGTTCTGTAGCGCAAAATCAGTAGGAAGCGAATTATGGGAGGTAACTAACCACGAGTTTGGTCATAACTGGTTCCCGATGATAGTGGGATCAAACGAGCGTAAATATGCCTGGATGGATGAAGGCTTTAATACCTTTATTAACAACGTTGATACTAAAGCATTTAACAACGGCGAGTTTTACGAAAAACCCGATGAGCAAAAAAGCGCCAAAGCTATGTTTGCCGAGAACGCTGATGCCATAATGAATATTCCCGACGTAATACAGGCCGATTATTTGGGTTATGCTGCTTATAATAAACCCGCATTAGGTTTAACCATCCTGCGCGACCAGATACTGGGTAAAGACAGGTTTGATTACGCCTTTAAAACCTACATAAAGCGCTGGGCCTTTAAGCACCCAACGCCGTGGGACTTTTTCCATACGATGGATAACGCAGCAGGCGAGGACCTGAGCTGGTTCTGGAACGAATGGTTCTTCACCACCTGGAAGGTTGACCAGGCAGTAAGAGCAATTGATTATAACGAGAACAACCCAACCAAAGGCTCATTAATTACCGTTGAGAATGCTGAAGAAATGGCCTTGCCGGTAACCGTAGCTATTAGAGAAGAGAATGGCAAAACCGGTACGGTAAAACTACCTGCTGAAATTTGGGAGCGCGGCGGTATCTGGACGTTTCCTTATAAGTCTACTTCCAAAGTTATTACTGTGACTATTGATCCAGATCATCAGTTACCGGACATTGACCCAGAAAATAACGTTTTTAGTGGTATACCTGTACCTGCAAACGTGACGCCGGGTAGTGTTGTAAAAGCTTATCTGGATGCTATTGGCGGTGCAGATAAATTACGCGCTGTTAAAGACATTACCACAATGGGTAATGGTAAAGTTGAAGGCACTACAGTTAATATAACTACCAAATATAAATCGCCCGATAAATATTTACAGGAAGTAATAGCGCCGAGCTACAAGAATTTACAAGTGGTGCATATTGCAGTTAATGGCGATAGTGTGGTAGCACGCCAGTTGGGCCATGCCGTTCCGGTAAATAATGCCATCAGAGGACAAATTAAGGCCCGTTACGCCATGTTCCCCGAGTTGGATTATACGAAACCGGGTTTTGTTTTAGATCTCGATCCGAATACACAGGTAGTAAATGGCGAGTTTGCTTATTTAATAACCGTAACCCGTCCGGACGGTACCAAAGTAAAAAACTATTTTGATACCAAAACCGGTTTAAAAGTTAAACAGGTTACAATGGTACAAGGCGCTGCTATCAATGAGTTTAGTGATTACCGCGCCATAAACGGCGGCATTAAAATCCCTTATAAAATAAACACCAGTCTGCTTGGCGATCCGGTTGAGTTTACTATAACCGATGCTGTTGCTAACAGCGGTTTAATAGATGGGGAGTTTAAATAAAGCATCATTGCGAACAAGCCATTGACCAGCCATAGTGCGTGTGAAGCAATCTCATCGCCATGCAAATAGTTTATGAAACGGTGATTGCTTAGTTCACTGGTGCCGCTTACGGCAATATATATTGTAAAGCAAACCACCAACAGGCAGCCGTAACAATGCCTAACAGCAGCCCAATACCAATAACCAGGTTGGTAAGTTCAGTATCAAGTTCGTACTCGCCTGCTATAATACTTGCTGATAGCAGCGGGGGCATAGCCATTTCAAATATTGTTACCTGTACAATGGTGCCGCGCAGCTTAAAAGCAACGGCTATTAATATTAAAAGAGCCGGTGCCAAAATAAGCTTATATAATAAAGTGAGCGATATGCGCTTTAATTCGGATTTATAACCCGTAAAATGTAACTGTAAACCAATGGAAAATAATGCCAGGGGAGCCACTGTACCTGCCAATTTATCAAAAAACGGGTATAATGGCGATATATTAATATAATGAGGTAATGTGAGCGCTAAAGTGCAGCTCCAAAATGCGGGGAACAAAAGTATTTTTTTAATAAATATCCACGCGGATGTATTTTTTGATTGCGGAGCATTAATTGCTATGGCAATACCCAGCGTTGCCAGCAATATAAAAGTAGCCTGATCACATAAAACAGCTATGGCAATGTATTTTTCTGCAAAAAATGCCGCAACCATAGGGAAGCCTAAAAAGGAGGTATTGCCCATGCCGGTAACCAAGGTTAACCCTGCCGTTGTTGCTGGTGTTAAGTTGGCTTTGGCAGCATAAACGCGCATATAAATCCAGCCGCATAAAAGGATAATAAGCGGTGCTGCAACAGGAAACAGGAGCGACCAACTCCATTGTATATGCGGCAGATATTTAAATGATATGGCAGGCATAGCCAGGTAAAGCAGCCAGGCATTAATACCCTTATGCGCATCAGCCGGTAAAACCCTGGCCCGGCGAAATAACATACCCGAAATAATGCAGATGTCTATAATTAAAAAGTTGGTCAAAGCAGTTATTATTTGAAGGCGGCAAACTTAGTAAAGTATTTGGTGCCTTAGGCTTAAATGTAATATTGTTGTGCAAATTAAAGTAACAATTACAAGACAATACTACACGTTCTTATTAACTAATTATAGGTGAAATGGGTAAATAATTATTCTTTTAGCTTCGTTTTGACCCTTTTTACGAATAATAAACCTGATAATGAAATTTAGCTGCCTGCGCATACCTTTCAATTTAAGTAAGACGGTATTGATTTTAACACCATAATTATTAAGTTTGTTGCCCATAGGTGTAAAAAAGGGCATTTTAAAGCCCATACCTAAATATACCTGGTTTATGTATTTTTTATTTGTGCCGGTTTTAAACCATGGCCTATTATAAAAATCAATATAAATATCAACTAACTAAATAAAATATATAACACAAAGTCATGAAGAGAGTAGTATTTACAGCGGGGATTCTTATTTTAATGCTGGTCGCAAATTTTTCATTTGCACAAACTAAAACTAGAACTAAAAAAACGGTTACAGCCCATAAAACTGTTACCAAAACCACCACAACAGTAGCTAAAAAGCCAAGCGCAGCCGATTTGGAAGCAGGCAAGGCTTTATTATCAAAGTCGGATTGTTTAACCTGTCATAAAGTTGATGGACCTTTAGTTGGACCTGCTTATAACCTTGTTGCTAAAAAATATCCGGCTAATGAAGCTAATTACGAACAGCTAACCAAAAAAGTTATTGCCGGTGGCAGCGGTAACTGGGGTGCAATTGCCATGACCCCGCATCCAACTTTACCGCCTGCAGATGTTAAAAAAATGGTAGAATATATATTATCTATTAAATAATTTATAGCGCTGTCTAACCATTATAATGAAAAAAAAAATATCACTTGTTTGCCTGTCGATGATATTTATAACTACAGTTAAGGCACAAACTTTTACAACAATAAGAGGTACTGTTACAGATGCTAAAGGAAATGCAATTCCCGCAGCATCTGTACATGTATTAAATACAAATTTTATTACAACCGCCAATAATAAGGGTACTTACACTTTAAATAATGTTCCTGGTGGTAAATACAGTGTTGAGGTAAGCGCTGTTGGTTATGCCTCTTTAAACAAAATGGCAGATGTTAGCGGCACAAATGCCGAAGTTAATTTTCAACTGGCGGCATCAGACAGCCAGTTAAGCGAGGTTATTGTAAGTGCACAAAAAAGAGATGAAGAAGCACAACGCCTGCCTTTAAGTGTATCGGCACTGTCAGCAAAACAGGTTCAGGATTACCGTATATGGAACGCTAAGGATGTTACCGCTATTGTACCCAATCTGTACTCTGCAAACCCTGGTGATAACCGTAACGTAACATCTATTCGTGGTATAGCAACAACTTCGTATGATCCTGCTGTTGCAACTTATATTGATGGTGTAAACCAGTTTAGCCTGGATACATATATTCCACAGCTTTTTGATGTTGACCGTATTGAAGTATTGCGAGGGCCGCAAGGTACATTATACGGTCGTAACTCTACAGGTGGTGTAATAAACATTATTACCAAACAGCCTTCAAACCAAACCAGCGGCTTTGCATCGGTTGATTTTGGTAACTATAACTTACAGCGTTATACTTTAGGCTTACGTACGCCGCTTATCAAGGATAAGCTGTTTTTAGGTGTAGCAGGGCAATATTCGGGGTTCGACGGATATTATACCAATACTTTTAATAACAGCAAGTTTGATAAACAGCATTACTTTTTAGGTAACTACTATTTAAAATATCTGGCAAATTCAAGATTGAGTTTTACGCTGAATGTTAAAAACAATGAAGCCCGAAACAATGGGGCTTTTGCTTTAGCTGCCGATCCGGTTACTGCATTAACCCAACCATTTAAGGTAAACCAAAATGCATTAACTACTTTAATTGATAATACTTTTAATGCTTCGTTATCAATTAATTATACTGGACGGAATTTTAATTTTTTATCCCAGTCGTCATACCAGCAAAATTACCGCTATTATACAAATCCTATTGATGGCGATTTTTCGCCGCTTGATATTATATCATTGAATAATAACTATGGCAAAAGCTGGAACAATGTTAAAACCGGTATTCAGGAGTTTCGCTTTAGTTCGCCCGCATTGTCAAATTCGCCGCTTAAATGGACTGCCGGGGCTTATGGTTTTTATGGTGATAATCCTACAAAAACCGGAACCCATTATGGTGCAATGGCCGGTTTATATAATGCGCCCCCAAATATTACCAACATAAACATTAATACCGCTACCAACTACGGCTTAGCGTTTTATGGCCAGGTTACTTATACTATATCACCTAAGGTTGATATTACCGGCGGTTTACGTTATGATTATGAACATAAAAAAGGTTTTGTAAACGGCGCCTTCCAGCCTGATGGTTCATCGCCAATAACTACACGTAGTGATACATCAGCAACAATTGGGTTTAAAGCATTTTCGCCAAAAGTTAATATTGCTTACCACCCCGGCGAAAATAATACACTATATGCAGCTTATAGCCGAGGTTTCAGGGCAGGTGGGTACAGCCAGTTAGGGGCAGACCCTACGTCGCAACCGCCTTTATATCCATATAAACCTGAGTATAGCGATAACTATGAAATTGGTACAAAAAATACTTTTTTGGATAAACGCCTACGTTTAAACGTTACTGCATTTTATACAACAATAAATAATGCACAGGTGCCTACCTTGTTGTTGCCCGACGCTATTACAGTAACACAAAATGCAGGTAAACTAAACAGTAAAGGTGTTGAACTTGAATTGGCCGCTACACCCGTAAAAGGTTTGGAGTTTGATTATAATTTTGGTTATACCCATGCTAGGTATACCAGTTTGGTTGTACCTGATAATGGTACAGCTACTCTTGATTTGAAAGGTAATCATCAAATATTTACACCTGATGTAACCTCAATGCTGGCTGTACAATATACCCATAATCTTAGCACTAACGTAAATTTAGTTGCCCGCGGCGAATGGCGTTACCTGGGCGACCAGTATTTTGACCTGGCTAATACCATTAAGCAAAATGCCTATCATTTATTTAATGCAAGGGTAGATGTTAGCACCACTCATTTTGATGCGTTTTTATGGGCTAATAACATATTTGATAAGCATTATATTGATTATGCCTATGATTTTGGTGCATCGCATTTGGGGAATCCGGCAATTTATGGTGTATCTTTAAGTGCCAAATTTTAAACCAGATATATATAACCAATTACTAACCTCAAATAAAATGAAAGAACAACAAAAAACTAGCTCGTCTAAAAGCGTTTTATCGCTTTTGGTAATGGCTGCTGTTATGCTGTTATGCTGCAACTCCGCTGCATGGGCGCAAAACCCTAAGGTATTGGTATTCAGCAAAACTACAGCATGGCATCATACTTCAATACCTGCCGGTATTGCTGCCATACAAAAATTGGGTGCAGAGAATAAGTTTGATGTAGATACTACTACAGATGTATCAAAATTTACTGATGCAAACTTAAAGCAGTATGCAACCATCATATTTTTAAGCCCTACAAGTCCTGCAGACGTATCTAATCCAAGAGGTAAAGCAGGTATAGTTTTTAAAGATTCTGTAAATAAAGAAGCATTTAAAACTTATATACATAATGGTGGTGGTTTTTTAGGTATTCATTCAGCAACCGATTTTGGCTATGAATGGAGCTGGTATGGCCAGTTAGTTGGTGGATATTTTTTGGGCCATCCGAGAAGAAACGTGCAAACCGCTACATTACATGTAATAGATAGAAAAAATCCTGCAACAAAAGCACTTCCTGAAACATGGACAAGAGCTGACGAATATTACAGCTTTAGGCCGGGAAGTAATCCCAAAGATCTGCATGTATTAATAACTCTTGATGAAAATACTGAAGATTATGGTACTCAGACTAATTTAAAAATGGGTGATTTTCACCCGATAGCCTGGTACCATGATTTTGAAGGTGGTCGCTCATTTTATACAGCATTGGGTCACACAGACGAAAGCTTTTCAGACCCATTGGTATTAGATCATATACTGGGTGCATTACAATATACTATGGGTAAAAAATACAAAGGCAAAAAACAATGAAAAAAACTAACAAAATAATTCTGACTGTATCGGCAGCAGCTATGTTTTTATATACGTGTAAAGTAGCGTATGTAAAACAGTATCCTGTACAAAGGGATGCATCGGGTAAAATTATGGTGAATATGCACCCTGATCCTAATCCAATGTCGCCCGAGGAGAGTATGAAACATATCTACCTGCCCAAAGGCTATCACTTGCAATTAGTAGCCAGCGAACCTATGGTGAGCCAGCCTGCAGCAATAGCCTGGGATGGCAATGGTATAATGTATGTAGCCGAGTTAAACACTTACATGCTGGATGAAAATGGATCGGGCGAGTTTGGTAAAACCAGCCGTATTAAACGTTTGGAAGATACCAACGGTGATGGTGTAATGGATAAGGTAACGGTGTTTGTTGATAACCTGGTATTACCACGGATGATACAATGTATTGACCATAAATTACTGGTAAACGAAACCAATACGTATAATATTTATAGCTACGAGGATACCAATGGCGACGGTGTTGCTGATGTTAGAACACAGGTTTATAAAAACGATGAGGTTGACAACAAAAACCTTGAGCATCAAAAAAGCGGTTTAGTATGGAATTTGGATAACCGTATTTATGTTACTGTTGACCAGGTACGTTACGAGTACAAAAACAATAAGCTGATTGCGGATACATTAATTGAACCGCCACGCGGGCAATGGGGTTTAGCTCATGATAACTATGGTCGCTTATTCTTCTCAATTGCCGGTAGCGAGTTGCCTGCAAGTAATTTCCAGCAAAACCCGCATTATGGTACGTTTGATTTAAATGACCAGTTTGATGCTGAGTTTCAGAAAGTGTGGCCTATTGTAACTACGCCCGACGTGCAAGGTGGTTTATTCAGGCTGCGTTTAACAGATAGTACATTAAATCACTTTACATCTTGTAATGGTCAGTCTATCTATCGTGGTGATAAATTGCCAATGGACCTGCGAGGCGACCTGTTAATATGTGAGCCTGTAGGTCGTTTAATCCGTCGTGCTAAAGTGCATACTGTTGATGGTAAAACAACTTTAGTAAATGCTTACAATCAGCAGGAGTTTATTGCTTCAACCGACTTAAACTTCCGTCCGGTAAATACAGCAACAGGTCCCGATGGTTCATTATATATTGTAGATATGTACCACGGCATCATTCAGGAAAGTACCTGGACGCGCCCCGATAGCTACCTGCGCCCTAAGATCTTGCAAAAAGGCCTGCAAAAAAATATTGGTCGTGGTCGTATATATCGTGTAGTTTATGACGGTATGAAGCCTGCAACAACCAAAGCAAATTTGCTTAACGAAACCAATGCGCAATTGGTACAACACTTAACCAGCGCTAACGGCTGGTACAGGGATAATGCGCAGGAATTATTGGTGTTGCATAACGATAAATCAGTAGTGCCTGCACTTAAAACAATGGCAGCTACATCAACTAACCAACTTGCACGTATACATGCATTATGGACCTTAAACGGTATGGACGAAATGAATGTACAGTTATTGGGCGATGCTTTAAAAGACGCTGATCCACAAATACGCAAAACTGCTGCATGGATAGGTGAAGATATGATGAAAAAAGATCCGCAGGTATTGGATATGCTAATAGCATTGAAGAATGATCCAAGTGCTGATGTACGCTATCAGGTGGCTTTAACACTTCGTTTCAATAAATCAGAAAAAGCTCAGGCAACTATAGCTGATATGGTAAAAGCTAATCCAACCAATATATTGGCATTATCAGACAAAAGTTATCATGATAAACTTAACGCCAGGTTGGAAGCGGCTAAGGCACAGGCATTATTGGCACAGGCTGATCGGGAACTAGTACAAAGAGGACAAAATATATTTAAGGAACTTTGTGCTACCTGCCATGGCGGTGATGCCAAAGGTGTATCAATAGGGGGCGCCGCACAGCCCGCACCTGCATTGGCCGGTAACCCTGATGTAAATAATCCAGCTCCTGATAAATTAATACGTATAGTAATGCACGGATTAAGCGGCCCGGTAAACGGCAAAACCTATCCTGATGTTATGCCGGCCTTAGGTGCTAACGGCGATAACTATATAGCTTCGGTATTAAGCTATGTACGCAGTAACTTTGGCAATAATGCCCCGGTTGTGCGTGAAGCTGACGTAGCAAGGATAAGGGCGATAACAGCTAACCGTACCAAGAGCTGGACAGTGGCTGAGCTGGATACCGTGCGTATTATACCACAACGTCGTGGCTTTGGCGCGGGCGGTGGCCGTCCGCCTCAACAGCGGCAAGGTCAAAGTTCAAATCCAAATGCTGCACCTTTTAATCCAAGATAATTCTTAAATAATAATTTAGCTAAGGCCGCCTGTTATCCAG
The DNA here is from genome assembly GCA_025929405.1 of Mucilaginibacter sp. Taxonomy (GTDB): domain Bacteria; phylum Bacteroidota; class Bacteroidia; order Sphingobacteriales; family Sphingobacteriaceae; genus Mucilaginibacter. The sequence continues at coordinate 9,469 of JAICMD010000055.1, forward strand.
GCGGCTTTTTTTGTTTTTGAGTTGATATATGTAAGAACAAAATGTATTTATTCCTGTTAGATAAGCGAAAAATATGACACAAAGAATTTATATGAAAAAGCTTATAGTTTTTGATCTGGATGGCACACTTGCCGAAAGTAAATCGGCCATTGATGTTGAGATGGCAAAGGTACTGGATGCACTTTTAAGAGTAGCGAAAGTTGCCATTATTTCAGGCGGCGATTGGCCACAGTTTGAAAAGCAGGTGCTGGCAAATTTATTTAGCACCACTAAAATTAAAAACCTGTTTATATTACCTACCTGCGGTACCAAGTTTTACAGCTATCAGGGTAAAAAAGGCTGGAAGAAATTATACTCGGAAGATTTTACCGATGTTGAGAAGAAAAAAATAATTGATTCGTTAGATCAAGCTGTTGATGAAGCAGGGTTTACTGCCGAAAAAATTTGGGGCGAACAAATTGAGGACAGAGGCAGCCAGATAACTTATTCGGCCTTGGGGCAGGAGGCCCCGTTAAGTGCCAAACGCGAGTGGGACCCTGGCTTTGCCAAGCGCAAAATTATACAGGCTAAACTAAAGAAACTGATACCAAACTTTGCCGTTAATTTGGGCGGTACTACATCTGTTGATGTTACAAAGCCCGGCATTGATAAGGCTTATGGCATAAAGAAACTTAAAAGCATGTTGGATATACCAAAAAAGCAAATGCTGTTTATTGGCGATGCAATATTTCCGGGAGGTAATGATTATCCTGCAAAGGAAGCCGGTGTAGCATCAATATGCATTAAAGATCCTAACGAAACCAAACGTGTAATTGAGGGCATTATAGCCTGCCTTGATGTAAAGGGTAAATATTTTAAAGGGATATAATTTTTCTATGTATCAAACAAATATGATCCATAAGCTATTATAATAATTGCAACAAAATCTAATTATTATGAGCAGAACAATCGGGATTATAATGATAATAGTAGGTGCAATAATGCTTATATGGACAGGGTTTACCTATACCAAAAAGGAAAAAATTGTTGATGCAGGGCCTCTGGAAATATCTGCCGACAGGCAAAAAACAGTTAACTGGCCGCCGTATGCAGGTGGTATTTTATTGGTTGGCGGCATAATAATTTTTTCAACTGCTAAAAAAACTGCTTAGGTAAATGCTTTTAACAACTGCTATTTAAATTACACTAAAAAATTACGTTTATAAGTACTTTTAAACTTGATAAACCGTGATTTATAAAGTATAATTGCTGCCTGCAAAACAATTATACACCAATGAAGAATTTTCTTGATCAGGACTTTTTATTACAGACAGAAACTGCCAAAAAACTATACCATGATTATGCTAAGGAGATGCCGATAATTGATTATCACTGTCACCTGCCGCCCGATCAGATAGCTAATGATATTAACTTCAATAACCTTACCCATATATGGCTGTATGGCGACCATTATAAGTGGCGTGCCTTACGTGCTAATGGTGTAAATGAGGCATATATAACCGGTAATAAAAGCGACTGGGAAAAGTTTGAAAAATGGGCGGCCACAACGCCTTATACTTTGCGTAATCCGCTTTATCACTGGACACATCTTGAGCTACAGCGCTATTTTGGTATACATGATATATTATCAGCTGATAATGCCCGTAAGGTATATGACGAATGTACCGAGAAGCTGCAAAGCCCTGAATATAGTGTGCGCAATCTGATAACCGGTAAAAAGGTGGAAATGATTGGTACTACTGATGATCCGCTGGATAATCTGGAGTATCATAAAAAAATAGCTGCTGATGGCTTTGCTACACAGGTGCTGCCATCATTCAGACCTGATAAGGCAATGTACTCGGAAGATACTATGGCTTTGAATGCTTATATTGACCAGTTACAGGCAGTAACCAATACCGATATTAATGACCTTGATACTTATTTAACGGCACTGAAAAGCCGTCATGATTATTTTGCGGCACATGGTTGCAAGGTATCTGATCATGGTTTGGAGCATATGTTTGCCGAGGATTATACCGAACAGGAAATTAAAGCCATCTTTAATAAAATAAGAGGCAAGCAAACCATTACACCACAGGAAAGCGCCCAGTTTAAAACCTTTATGCTGTTTCAATTTGCAGTGTGGGATCATGAAAAAGGGTGGGTACAACAATACCATTTGGGTGGCCTGCGCAACAATAATACCCGTGCCCTTGCCGAACTTGGCCCCGATACCGGCTGGGATTCAATAGGCGATTTTAAACAGGGTAGGGCATTATCTTCATTCTTGAATAAACTTGAAAAAGAAAACAAGCTGGCTAAAACCATACTATACAACCTAAACGCTGCCGATAATGATGTATTTGCAGCCATGACAGGTAATTTTAATGATGGCTCGGTAGCAGGCAAAATTCAATTCGGTTCGGGTTGGTGGTTTAATGATCAGAAGGATGGCATGATAGCGCAATTAACCTCACTGTCAAACATTGGCCTGGTGAGCCGTATGGTTGGTATGCTTACTGATTCGCGCAGTTTTATGTCGTTCCCTCGTCATGAATATTTCCGCAGGATATTATGTAACCTGTTTGGTAATGATATTGAAAATGGCGAACTACCTAATGATATAGCCTGGACAGGTAAGATCATTAAAGACATTTGCTATTATAATGCAAAGGAGTATTTTGGATTGTAATAACTGATTTATTCTTGTGAGCCTGTTGAAAGATTAGTTTCGACAAGCTCACGAGAATTACTTGATTTTACTTTTTCATCTGCACATCTGCATATCCGCACATTTGCAAATCAAAAAACTACCACTTCTTAAATATCACAAACACCGCCAGTACTATCAAGCCAAAACCAACCAAATGATTCCAGCCAAATTTTTCGGTTTTAAAGAATACAATACTAAAAAGCATAAAAATGGTTAGGGTAATGGCCTCTTGTATGGTTTTTAATTGCACAAGGCTATAAGGGCCGCCATCGCCTTTAAAACCGGCACGGTTGGCTGGTACCTGGAACATGTATTCAAAAAATGCCAGTCCCCAACTAATAAGTATAATGGATATTAACCCCAGGTTTTTACCCCACGAAAAATCTTTAAACTTTAAATGCCCGTACCAGGCAAACGTCATAAAAGTATTGGAGATAATAAGGAAAATAATAGTTTTTAATCCGCGCATTGGCTTAAAATCTTAAAGAAAATCGTCATTCTGAGCGTAGCGAAGAATCTTGTAAAATTGACAGGTAGCTGCTTTGTTATTGTGCTTATAAGATTCTTCGCTACGCTCAGAATGACAAATAGTTATTATATCCTTCTGATATCAGCACCTAAGGCACGCAACCTGTCATCAATATGCTGGTAGCCGCGCTCAATCTGTTCGATATTGTAGATGGTTGATTTGCCCTGTGCCGATAGTGCTGCGATCAATAATGATACCCCTGCGCGTATATCAGGCGATGTCATGGATATACCGCGTAACTGTACCTGTTTATCCAAACCGATAACCGTAGCACGGTGCGGGTCGCAAAGAATGATCTGCGCGCCCATATCCAGCAATTTATCAACAAAGAACAGACGGCTCTCAAACATTTTCTGATGTATCAGCACCGAACCTTTGGCTTGTATGGCAACTACTAAGCAGATGCTTAATAAATCAGGTGTAAAACCCGGCCATGGCGCATCGGCAATAGTCATAATGGAACCGTCAATAAAAGTTTCAATTTCATAATGTTCCTGTGCAGGTACATAGATATCATTGCCCCGCAGTTCAAGCTTAATACCCAGGCGTTTAAATACATCTGGTATCATACCCAATTCCCGGTAATGCACATTTTTTATAGTTATTTCTGAGCCGGTCATGGCAGCTAAGCCAATGAACGAGCCAATTTCTATCATATCCGGCAGCATGCGGTGCTCTGTACCGCCCAGTTGGGTTACGCCTTCAATAGTTAACAGGTTTGAGCCAATGCCGCTTATTTTGGCGCCCATGCGGTTAAGCATTTTGCAAAGCTGCTGTAAATAAGGTTCGCATGCGGCATTATAAATGGTGGTTATGCCTTTGGCTAATACGGCTGCCATTACAATATTGGCTGTACCGGTTACTGATGCCTCGTCAAGCAAAATATAAGTACCGTGCAGGTTTGAGGCGTCTACATTAAAAAAGCCGTTCTCAGGGTTATAATCAAAACGTGCGCCTAACTTTTCGAAACCTAAAAAGTGGGTATCCAAACGCCTACGGCCAATTTTATCGCCACCGGGTTTAGGGATAGCAGCTTTGCCAAAACGAGCTAGAAGTGGCCCTACTATCATAATAGACCCACGCAGGCCTCCGCCTTTTGCCTTAAAAGCATCTGATAGGAAAAAATCAAGGTCAATATCTTTGGCTTCAAAGGTGTAGGTATCGGCATTTAAGCGTTCAACCTTAACACCCATGTCACCCAATAATTCTATCAGTTTATTTACATCCACAATATCAGGAATATTGCTGATGGTTATTTTTTGATCGGTTAAAAGTACCGCCGAAAGTATCTGTAAAGCTTCGTTTTTAGCGCCCTGCGGTGTTATTTCGCCTTTAAGCGGTTTACCGCCGCGTATCTCAAATGCATTAGTCATAAGTAGTTCATGGATGATGGTTCATGGATCATAGACAGCACTAAATTATAAAATAATTTCTACCATAGTGGTGCTATGAACTATTAACTATGAACCATCAACTAATTAATATTTTTTGCCACCGCCATTGTTGCGGTTACGATTATTTTGGTTGTTGTTATTGCGCGCATTGTTGTTTGAACGACTGCCATTATTGCTGCCCCCACGGTTGTTACTACGGCCACGGTTATTGTTATTATTTTGCGGCGCAGCGCGATATTCTACACGGTTAAGGTTTATGCTTTCATCAACCTGCAGTTCGCCTCTTGACATGGCCACAAGGTCAGACAGGATAATCTCATCAGCAACCGAGTCCTTGTTCCATTGCACATAAGCCATTTTCATAAAGTTGGCTATTGATTGTACCATGTGGCGCTTGCGCTCCGGCTCATCAATAGTTTTGGCTTTTTCTATCATCAGCTCAATGGTTTTACCATAATGCTTGTACCTGATGCGTTGATGCGGATATCTTAATGGCTCAGGTTTTAAATGGATAGCCTCTGGCGATGGCTTAGGGTAAGGTGAATCCACATCCAACTGATAATCAGATATGATGTGTAAATGATCCCAAAGTTTGTGTTTGAAATCGGCTACGTCGCGCAGGTGCGGGTTTAAAAATCCCATCAGTTCTATCACTACCGCAGCATAGCGGTTGCGCTCTTCCTTGGTGGGGAGTTCAACAATGTACTTAACCATGTTTTGTACATTGCGGCCATATTCTGTAAGCAGTAATTTACTCCTGGTGGAGTTATAATCAAATTCTTGGGGCATAGTAAAGCCGTATTAAAAGTTAATAAATTTTATGATTTGCTAAAATTAGCCAGATAACGCAGCCCGATTAATGAGCGTTGGCGGCTAAAGTTGAATTTTTGTTTGGTGTAGTAATGCAAATATAAGTCAATTGTATTAAAGTGCAAATAATTAAA
>JAICMD010000245.1 GCA_025929405.1 Mucilaginibacter sp.
AACCCAATATCAATTCGTTTGCTCCGCTTGATGACAGGCCGGGTTATAAACAATGGGATTCGCGCCGTTCGGCAGGTAATACTAATGATCTGCGCGGAAAAATATTGCGTATAAACATACAACCCGATGGCAGCTATACTATACCCGAGGGTAACTTATTTAAACCAGGAGAGGCTAAAACACGCCCTGAAATATATGTAATGGGTGATAGGAACCCGTACCGTATTTCGGTTGATAAAAAGCGCGGCTTTTTGTATTGGGGCGAGATTGGCCCTGATGCCAATAACGACAGTTTGGCCACCCGCGGGCCAAAAGGCTATGACGAGTTTAACCAGGCCCGTAAGGCAGGTTTTTTTGGCTGGCCGCTATTTATAGGCCCCAATATTTCTTACCATGAATATGATTTCGCTACCGGCAAAACAGGTATAAGTTTTGATCCCCAACATCCGCTTAACAATTCGGCTAATAATACCGGCCTACGTGAGCTGCCGCCTGCGCAGCCCGCATTTATATGGTACCCATATGCACCATCAGGTGATTTTCCGCAGGTAGGTTCTTCGGGCCGGTCGGCTATGGCAGGGCCTGTTTATTATGCCGATGAATATAAAAACCCAAACATGCCTGTTTACTATAATGGTAAGGTGTTTTTTTACGATTGGATGCGCGGGTTTATTAAAGCTATAACCCTGCAGCCTAATGGCGATTATGATAAAATGGAGCCATTTATGAATGATACCAAATTTAATGCACCAATAGATATGGAAATGGGGCCGGATGGTAAAATATATGTGTTAGAATATGGCAATGGCTGGTTTACAAAAAATAAAGATTCGGGTTTGGCCCGGTTGGATTATAATGCAGGTAACCGCGCTCCTAAAATAACAAGTATTACGGCTAACAAAGCAACAGGTACCTTGCCATTTACAGTAACATTTACGGCAAGGGCAACCGATCCTGAAAAGGATGCTATTGCAACATATACCTGGAATTTGGGTAATGGTATTAAAAAAGTAACAACACAGCCGCGCTTAACCTACACTTATATCAAAAAGGGTAACTACACTATCACAGTTTCGGCAAAAGATAATAAAGGGGCGGCGGGCCAAACCGGCGATAAAAGTGTAAGTATTTATGCGGGTAATGATGCTGCTGTAATAGCTGCGCAGCAAGCCGCTATAAAAAATGCCGCACAGCCAGGCAAAGCCCTGATGATGACGCTTGATTGCAAAACCTGCCATAAAGAAGCTGATAAATCAATAGGGCCTGCGTTTATTGAAGTTGCAAAAAAATATCCTCATGATGATACTAACCAGGAACGGTTGATCAGAAAAGTAATAGGCGGCGGATCAGGAAATTGGGGGGATGTAGCCATGCCTGCACATCCAAATGTTGCCCCGGAAGATGTGAAAACTATTATTAACTGGATATTTACACTGGCTCCAACAAACAAGCAATAATATTATTAAAGAGCATCGTAATTAACTACGGTGCTTTTTTTTACTATTAAGTCACTATATATTTAGTTGCATTATTTGTAAAATGAAACTTAAAAGGCTTTTTTTATTGATACTGCCTGTTTTTTTAATAGGGGCCGTAATTGAAAGTGATTTAGCAGAAACGCTGAAACAAAAGCTGTTTAATTATATTCAGGAAAATCCATCAACAGCGTTATATCTGCATACGGATAAGGATATCTATTCGCCCGGAGAGAAAATATGGTTTAAAGCTTATGTGCTTTCGGCTACAATAACCAATAATAAAGTAATATATGTACGCCTTGCAGATAAAAATAAACGGATTGTTTTAAGCGATCAGTTTGCCATGCATGATGTTACAGGTAATGGCGAATTGATATTGCCCGATTCGCTCAGGGAAGATAATTATACTTTATATGCCTATACAGATAAGATGATAAATTTTGCTGAGCGGGATATATTTAAAAAAGCAATACGCATTACTAAAAATGTAACCGGAGGAATGGTTGTACAGGCCGAACTGGCTGATACGGCAAAATTATTTCCTGGCGAAAAAGTTAGTATTAATGTTAAAGTAAACGCAGGCGATACATTAGTAAACAACGCTAAAGGTGCCTACCGGTTATATGCAGACGAAAAGTTTATAAAAGGCGGCAAACTGGCTACCAATTCTTCCGGCGAAACACAAATTAAATTTACCTATCCGCAATTAACTGCCCAGCAAAAATTAAGAGTAAATATTAGTTTTGACAAGGATAGTGATAAGGCCGAACTAAACCTTGCTATGCCTGATGCACAAAATCCAATTATACTGAATGCTTATGCAGAGGGCGGACATTTAATAGCTGGCATACCAACCAAAGTAGTTATTAAAGCAACCGATAATGATAATACCCCGGTTAGCGCTGCAGTTGTAATACAAAAAGCCGGGCGTGAATTTAAAAAAATACAAACCGATAATAACGGTATAGGCGTTATCAATTTAACATCCCAAGCGGGGCAGCAATATGCCATACAGGTTATTGGTAATAATGAAAATAAAATAAATCACTTTCCAAAGGTTGAAACAAGGGGTAATAGCTTAAAAATAGCTTATGATAAAGATAAAAGCCTGCATGCGGTAATTTATAGCAAAGGTTATAAAGGCGAGGCTCTTTTATTACTTCGTAACTATGAAACTGTGTTATGGAGCAAAGCTGTTAATTTAACTGCAGATGATTCGTTAAATGTTACTTTGCCAACTGATGAAGTACCTAAAGATGTATTGAGCCTTGCATTATTTGACCCCAAAGGCGACTTAAAAGCAGAAAGATTGTTTTTGAACCGTGCAGCCCAAAATGATGATTATAATTTACATATAGTTACTGATCAAAAAATATACGGCAACCGCAAAAAGGTAACCGTAACAATAACAGCTACAAACCATAACAACAAACCTGTTGAAGCCGATCTTTCAGTATCAGCAACGGCAAGCGGCATGGTTGATATGGGCAACTATCAAAACATATTGCAAGCTTACAGATACAGATTTTTAGATGCGGTAAAAGTAAATGATGTTGACGAAAAAAATATTAATGACTATTTAGTAACTACCGGATGGCAAAATGTTACCTGGCCCCGGGTAATAGCCTATAAAACAAAAGGCGCCCCCCAATTAATTAATAACACCGACGGTATAAAGGGTACTATTTCGCCTTTAGAAAACAGTATAAGTATAACGGGTTGGCAGTTGCAGGCCGGTACGCAAAAAATAAATGTATCTATTGATAGGAAAGGTATTTTTAATATCCTGTCAGAATCATTATTAACAGCAAGGGGTAACGAGTGGCAATGGGCGGGAGGAATGAAATTTAAAGAGAGTTACAGGGTAGTTTATAATAACGAAGACGCTTTATTTGATAATAAAATTGTTAACGGAACATGGTTAACTTATCCGGAGTTTTTTAATTCTTATATTATCGTTAAAACTCAAAAACAAAAACAACCTGCCAGCTTTAGCTTTAATACCGTTAATGAATTGGGCGAAGTTGTTATTGAAAACCATACGGCAACTATTGGCGATTTCTGGTCGGCCAATTGTGACGATTATGTTTGTGAAAATGATATCTTAAATTGCCCCTTGCATCCGCCGGGTACGGCTGGAAACCATAAACCCCAGGAAGGCAAAACTTATGCTATTATTGATGTTGCATCGTTTAGTAACCGCAAAGTTGTTTATCGTGGATGCAAAAATATCCTGAAAACGGATGTGCTTAAAAATGTGTATATACCGCTTGTTTTTCCGCTGCCTGATTATGAAAAATCTTCGCCTGCCCAACCGCAAATAATATCAACTGTTTATTGGAACCCCAACCTTACTACAGATAGTAACGGCAAAGCTGTATTCAGTTTTTTCACATCGGATATTAAGGGCAATTACCGCATTATTGCGCAGGGTATAAAAACGGGCAAAACTGAACCGTTATACGGGGCTGCAATGTTTACTGTGAAATAACTCCCATATATTTCAAAAACCAAAATTTGGTATGTAGATTCCTTAAACAGCGGTACAATCTGTAATATTTTCATTACTTCGCCTTGTTAAAAGGTAGATATCGCCATGTTCTGCTTCTTCTAATTGTTATCAAACTGCATTTGCGCAATAAAATTTTATATTTGATAACATAACCAATTATTCTTAAAAGTACCATTTGCATCATTATTAAATACTACTGCCAACAGTAAGTGTATAAATATGCGCTAAACCGTACCAATTAAAAATTACGAAATATATGAATTTTTTAAAAAACCCAAAAAAACCGGCGCGACTGTGGGTAACCATAAGCGGTATTTTATTGGGAGCGATAGTGATTACTATTGGCTGTAAAATGGCGAAAAGAACCGTGCATAGTAGCAACCCGCTTGAGCCTTATGCCACCTGGACAGAATATGGCGGTGGTGCCGACCAATCAAAATATACCGAATTAAACCAGATTAATAAAAAAAATGTAAGCCAGCTAAAAGTAGCCTGGAACTATCCGACAATGGATAATATAGAATATACATTTAACCCGATTATAGTTGATACGATAATGTATGTTCTGGCAAAAAACAATTCGCTGGTTGCATTAAATGCCACTAACGGTAAAGAAATTTGGATACACACCAACCTTGCAGGCATAACCCGCCGGGGTATTAATTACTGGGAAAGCAAGGACAGAAAAGATCGCCGTTTAATATTTTCATTAAATAACACCTTGCAGGAAATTGATGCCTTAACAGGGAAGTCAATATTAAGCTTTGGTACCGATGGCTATATCTCGTTAAAAAATGATCTGGCGCGCGACCCGGAAAGTATTGGCCGTGCCGCTTCCAGTACACCCGGGCAGATATTTGAAGATTTGATTATTCTGGGTTCGGCACCCGGCGAAGCATTATTTTCGGCTCCGGGACATTTGAGGGCTTATAACGTTATTACCGGCAAGCTGGCCTGGGTATTTCATTCCATTCCGCTTCCGGGCGAAGAAGGTTATGAAACCTGGCCAAAAGATGCTTATAAATATGTAGGCGGTGTAAACTGTTGGGGC
>JAICMD010000107.1 GCA_025929405.1 Mucilaginibacter sp.
AGATCTGTTAATCCCGACTGGGTAGATCTGACCATTGGTTTAAATTACGAAATTTCTATGCGCACCCGTCAGCCATTAAGGCCATCAATAAGCAGTACGCGCAGGGCAGTTACTTTTTAATAAATTTTAATGCGCCCGAGTTCATGCAGTATCTTTTGCCGCCGCGGTCTTCCGGGCCGTCATCAAATACATGGCCCAGATGCAGGCCGGTACTGGCTTCAATTACTTCATCGCGCTCCATACCGTCGCTATAATCTTTAACAATTTTTATTTTTTTCCGGTCAACCGGTTTTACAAAGCTTGGCCAGCCGGTGCCGCTATCATATTTATCATCCGAGCTAAATAAAACTTCGCCGGTTGCGGCGCTTACATATACGCCTTTTTCGTGGTTATTATAATAAGCGTTATGAAAAGGCGGTTCTGTACCGCTCTCTACCATTATATGGTAAGCGTTAGGGTTTAACACTTTTTTCCATTCGGCGGCAGGTTTACTTAAACGTTTGGCATTGGCCTGCCCAATACTATCCTGGCAACCCACCCAGGTAATTACGCTTAATATCATTAAAGCTACAATTGATCTTTTCATTTTTTATGTTGATTTATGGTATGACTAAAATTACGTAAATATTCTTAACGTAGTTTGTCATCCGATGGTCTGTTTAAAGCAGGATATCCTTAGGCTGCAATACCGTATCAATAACATGTATATAACCGTTATATTGTGGTAATTCGGGTTGGGTTATAATAGCTTGATGACCTGTTTCATCAACCAAAACTATATTATGGTTAGCATCTAATTTAGCATACAGTATACCACCCGATAATGTAGTAAATTTTGCAAGCCCGGTTTTAGGGTCAATCTTTTTAGCTATATCCTTTACCTTTAATTTCCCCGGTATGGCGTGATAACTAATAGTTGCTATCAACTGTGGCAAGCGGTCATGCCGGTATAAACTATCTATTTTTCCTTTTGATAGCTTGGCAAAGGCGGCATCATCGGGCATAAATAATGTAATTGGGCCACGGCTTTTTAATGTTTCTTCTAAACCTGCCGCTTTTAACGCTTTATAAAATGATTGCCCCATTGTTGAAAGGAACACATTATCACCAATTTGATAGGTGGGTACCATTCCGGTTTTAGGATCGGCACCTTTTATCGGAGCCGGTTTAGCCATACTGGCTTCGGCAATTGAAGTTGGGGTAGAGGGGGTGATTTGTGCCAGTAAAATATATGAATTTAAGGTAAGGAATAATAATGTAAACAGCTTTAACATATACCGACCAACTGATTAGTGATAACTTAACCTTTATGATATTATTTATATGATACAGGCTTTTTCATCCTGTTTTAACAGCATATAAATTGTCTTTATAAAGAATAAAGCTACCTGCATTTAATGAAATAAGACATGGAAAAACCATGCCAATCATAATTGTAAATTTAAACTTTTTATTATGCAAAGTTAAAGTTTATGATCTATTTATATTAGATTCATTATATTGATATTTTTGCTACATATTTAATTTATGATTGCGTATATCTCTTATTTCTATTTTGAAATTACCCTATTACAAGTGAAGAACAAATTATGAAAGTTCTTTTTTTGTTGCCTTATCCATTAGGGCGCGCTCCCTCACAACGATTTCGGGTTGAAAAATTACTTCAAATATTGGATGCCGAAGATATCAAATATGATCTGAAGCCATTTATGGATGAAAAGGTTTGGAATGCTATGTATCATAGGGGGGCGCCGTTAAAAAAAATAGCAGGGGTTTTAAAAGGGTATTTAAGCAGACTTTATACATTATTATTTGAGGCTAGACATTATGATAAAATTTTCATTCACCGGGAAGCTGCGCCATTAGGCCCCCCGGTATTTGAATGGTATATAGCCAAAATATTAAAGAAACCCATTATTTATGATTTTGATGATGCGATTTGGATGCCTAATGTATCAGATCAAAACAGAACAATAATGTTTATAAAAGCATTTTGGAAAGTTGCTTTTATATGTAAATGGGCTAATTCCATTTCGGCCGGTAATAAATATTTGGTTAAATATGCCGAAAGTAAAAGCGCAGGAAAGGTTATTGTTATGCCAACGGTAGTTGATACAATACTTCAATATAACTCAATAAAAAAGCATAGTACCGACAAAGTAGTAATAGGGTGGACTGGCAGCCACTCCACTTTAAAATATCTTGAATCGATCGTTCCTGTTTTACAAAAATTACAGCAGGAAATTGATTTTGTATTTTTAGTAATAGCTGATGAAAACCCCGAATTACCTTTAAATAATATGGAGTTTATTCCATGGAATGCCGCAACTGAAATTAGCGATCTTTTGCGGATAGATATTGGTATAATGCCGCTTGTAACGGATTTATGGTCTGAGGGAAAATGTGGTTTTAAACTTATTCAATATTTATCGCTGGGTATACCTGCCATAGCAGATCCTGTTGGTGTAAATAAAGAAATTATAGAAAATGGAACTAATGGATATTTATGTAATACACCTGATGAATGGTTTTATTGCCTTAAAAAGTTAATAAACGACACCGATTTAAGAATGCAATTTGGACAAAATGGGCGTGAAAAAATAGTTAACTCCTATAGCATTTTATCTAATACAAACAATTTTTTAAGCCTTTTTAAATAAGCACTTCTTAATCGTTTGCTTTTGCCACAATTCGCTTTTTTAAAACTTTCGAACCTTTTTTACCTCTATCAAGCATTATAAAAAGCCCTGCAATTAAAAATGGCACGGCTGGAATTTTATACCTTACCAATGCTCCGAAATTGCTGGTTGAAAACCCAACTGCAAAAGAGAAGACAAGGCTGAAAATTAAACAGAAGGTTACTAAAGGATTTCCGGATATTATCTTAAAAATTTCAATAATTGTATTTCTTGTGATTACAAGATATAAGATATACATAATAAATAAGTCTTCAAGTGACGACAATAGCATAATTGCTGATCGGATTTCCCATATAAAGGGCCGGAATATTGTAGTTATTATTGCCAAAGGAGCTATTTTAAGTACTTGTAAAATGGAGAGATTATTGGTAACACCAATGTCAAACGTGGAACCTTCTGATTGGGCCTGAAGAGTTGAGTTTAATTTTGTTGCGTTGTTTAATATATTGTTTATTTGATATGTTTTACTGGTTTCCCCAATTGTGTTAATTACCGCATAACCAATGCTTATTGTAATAAGCAATATTAACGGAAGTATCATTACTCTTAAATAAACAGACCGTATAGCGCTTCGGTATTGAAAAAAAATCCAAAATATAACGCTTGGTAAAAATGCCAGGGCAATGTATGGTTTAATGATGATAATAACGGTTGTTGCTGCAAACATTATAAAAATGGATGTTATTATTTTTATACGTAAAATAAATAGCCGATATGAGGCAAAAAATAACCAACACAATGCCGAAAGGGTTAAAGTATCTTTTAAAACACCCGACCCCCAAAAAAAAACTGATGGCATAAATAAAAATGCAATTGCAAATTGTTGATGAAGATTAGGAAATATATGTACAAAAGCTGTAAATGCTTTCCATATACCGGTAAAAGATGCTGCTGCCAAAATAATCGCGCAAGGTAAATAACTACTAAATGTAATCAGTTGCAATACAGACAAAACCCTGATTAAAAAAAAATTCGATTCGTTAAAGCCAAATATTGCATCTCCCCATAAAATTTGTCGTCTTAAATCTATCGTGCTATTTATCGGCTCAAAAACCAAACTGATAAAAGAGCCAAAATCATTTGAAAAATAATCTGCTACTAATTTCGAATTATAAAAATATTGCGTTGTATCTCCTCCGCCGTTGTAATAATATTGGTATACAATACCAACGGCAACAGCACCTATTAGTTTTACTGTTAATCCGGGGATATAATATTTATAAAGTGGGTTTTTAATTGAATACTTACTATTACGCTTTCTATATGCAATAGCGTAAATAATAAATAAATAAATGGGTAGTAATAGGTAATCCTTTATTTCTATAAATTGCATTACTTATCTATATCATTTATAAGTTTAACTAATGTAATAAGGCAACATTGCCAAAAGTAACCAATATCATTGATGTGCTCACTTTTTTATAATAATAGGTAATGTAATTTATTATAGGCTATTAATCAAAAAATGTACCTTCGTTACCTGTATAAAGTCCCTAAGACAATTTTAAATGTGCGGCATCAACGGCATAATCTATAAAAGCTACAACTCCAAAATAAGCAGCCAGTTACAATTAATGAACGACCGCATTATAAATCGCGGTCCTGATGATGCTGGCCAATTTTGCACAGATACCGTTGCAATGGGTATGCGCCGTTTATCAATAATTGATCTTTCGGGCGGACACCAGCCTATGTTTAATGATGTAGGTAACATTATAATAGTTTTTAATGGCGAAATATATAATTACAAAATACTTAAAGCCGAAATTGAGGCGGATGGGATTAAATTCAAAACCAATTCAGATACCGAGGTAATATTAAAACTCTATGAAAAATATGGTGAAAATTTATTGAGCAAGCTTAATGGTATGTTTGCTTTTGCCATATACGATAAAACAAAAAATCAAATTTTTATAGCGCGTGATCGCTTTGGCGAAAAACCATTATATTATTATCATGATAATGGAAAATTTATTTGGGCATCTGAGCTTAAAAGCATCGTATCAGTTTTCCCTGAATTAAAAAAAATTAACAAAGATGCTTTAACACTTTTTCTTTCATTAACCTATATTCCGGCTCCGTTATCTATATATCAAAACGTATATAAGCTTTTACCCGGTCATTATATAAAAATAAACACCCTTACTTTGGATGTGGATTGTAAACAATATTGGGATATAAATCTGCAGGAAAAAGCGAGGACTGATATTTCATATATTAATGCCCAAAAGCATATACGAACTCTATTATCTGAATCGGTTGAACAACGGATGATTGCAGATGTTCCCCTGGGCGTTTTTTTAAGTGGTGGGGTTGATTCAACTATTATTGCTGCAATAATGTCGCAAACAGGAAAGAAAATAAAAACATTTTCTGTTGGTTATAAAGATAAGCGGTACGACGAATCTGTCCGGGCAAGTAAAGTGGCCACACATATAGGCTCAGAACATCATGAGTATATGCTTGATTATAAAGATATATATAATGAAATAGATAAGATTGTGCTGAATTATGATGAGCCTTTTGCAGATTCATCTTGTTTGCCAACCTGGTTCATATCATCAAAAACAGTACAACAGGTTAAAGTTGCACTTACTGGCGACGGCGGCGACGAGGTATTTGGGGGGTATAATAAATACATGTTACCATATTATCGCAAAAAAGCAGATAAGTATGTGCCTGCACCACTTAAACGATTAATTACAAGCGAAAGCTTTTCAAATACTTTTTTAAGCAAGGGCGGTTCAAAATCAATATTTTCAAAGGCACGGAAGGTTGTAGGTATTTTAAATGAAGATTTGATAGGCGGCCATGTAAATTTATTAGCCTTAGGTTTCAGGCAAAATGAGCTTAATCAATTATTTATTGAGGAGGTGGGCGATTATAAAGAATTATTGGTCTGGTATTTAAAATCAATTCCTTCAGACATGGACGAATTAAAGCAATTACGCTATGCCGATAAACAAATATCATTAGAAGGAGATATGCTTGTAAAAGTAGACAGAGCGAGTATGTTATGTTCGCTTGAATGCCGATCGCCGTTTTTAGATCATCGGCTAATGGAGTATACTTATACGTTACCAGATGAATATTTGATAAAAACCGGAAATAAAAAAAGGATATTAAAAGATACTTTTAAAGACTTATTGCCTGATGGCTTTTTCAATGCTCCAAAATCAGGTTTTGAGATTCCGGTAGGAGAGTGGTTTAAAGGAGGGTTGAAAAATGATTTACTCGACACATTAGCTGAGTCTGAATTGGTACAAACCGGGCTGTTTAATATAAAATATATCAACCAACTGGTTAATGACCATCTATCAAACAAAGCAAACAATGCACGTCAGTTATGGACACTTTATTGTTTCCAAAAATGGTTTAAAATTAATATGATGAACAATGCCTGATGTTTTGCGTATTCTTAACAGGCTTAATGTTGGCGGGCCAACCTTAAATGTAGCTTATCTTTCAAAGTATATTTCATCTAAGTATAGCACCCAAGTGCTTGCGGGGCATAAAGAACCATACGAAGGCAGTTCAGAATATATGCTTAATGATTTAGGCATCAACTACCGGTATGTACCCGAAATGTACAGGAATATTGATTTTAAAAGGGATTACGTAGCTTTTAAATTTATAAGAAATGTAATAAAGAAAGACAAGCCGCAAATTGTACATACCCATGCAGCAAAAGCAGGCGTTTTAGGTAGATTAGCCGCTTATCATAATAAACATCGCCCTAAAGTTATTGTACATACTTATCACGGCAACGTGTTTGATGGTTACTTTTCGCCCTTAAAAACAAAAGTATTTTTAGCTATTGAACGCTACCTTGCACGTAAAAGCAACGCCATAATTGCCATAAGCGAACAGCAAAAAAATGATCTTGTATATAAATATCAAATAGCTCCGGCTAACAAAATACACGTAATACGTTTAGGGTTTGATCTGGATAAGTTTATGCAGGGCAATGATGAAAAAAGAACATTGTTCAGGCAGTTTTATAATATAAGCGAGCATGAAATTGTAATTACTATCACCGGCAGATTAACCGCTATTAAAAATCATATTTTATTTATCGAATCATTAAAAGCCTTGCGTGAACTTGATCAATTAATTAAATTTAAAGCATTTATTGTTGGTGATGGAGAATTACTTGAACAATTAATGCAAAAAGTTGAAGAGGTTGGTTTTAGTTATTGTAAGCCCGGCCATTTAAATTATTCGGCAGATGTAATATTTACATCATGGCGTAAAGACATAGATGTAATAAATGCAGGATCAGACATCATTGCTTTAACTTCCATTAACGAAGGTACACCGGTAAGTATTATAGAAGCGCTTGCATCACAAAAAGCTGTAGTTTGTACTAATGTTGGCGGTGTAAAGGATGTTGTAAAGCATGAATATAGCGGCTTATTAAGTGAGCAAAAAGCAACAGATTTTGCTCAAAAGTTGCATCAGGCAATAATAAACAAGGAATTGAGGAACAAATTGGGAATCAACGGAAAAGAATTTGTAATTAAAAATTATTCTTATTTTCGTTTGGTAAAAGAAACAGAAGATTTATATAACTCTTTATTGGCTTAAAAGTTTAAATTGCACATAATTAATTTATTTAATAAATGATTAAAATATTAATAACCGGTGGTGCGGGTAATGTAGGCGGTGCGCTTGCATGTCACTTAGTTAAAAATCCAAACTATCGTGTTATAGTTGCAGATAATTTAATAACCGGTTCATTAATAAATTTGCCTCACGGGTATGATAATTTTACTTTCATAAAATGCGATGTAAATAATTATAATGACATTTCAGCAGTAATGCTGGCATTTAAATTTGATTATGTATTTCATTATGCGGCCCTGGTTGGTGTGAGCAGAACATTAAGAAACCCAATGGCCGTTTTAGATGATATTGAAGGGATAAAAAACATTCTTAATTTATCAAAAAACACAGGGGTTAGGCGTATATTTTATTCTTCGTCATCAGAAGTTTATGGCGAACCGGTTGAGTTCCCTCAAAATGAGCATACAACGCCTTTAAACTCCAGGTTACCTTATGCTATTGTAAAAAATGTAGGCGAAGCATTTTTTAAATCGTACCAAAAAGAATATGGGTTAGACTTTACAATATTCAGGTTCTTTAATACTTATGGCCCAAAGCAAAGCACAGATTTTGTGGTATCTAAATTTGTTGATGCAGCTTTAAACAAGAGGGATATTATTATTTATGGCGATGGCAGCCAAACACGCACCTTTTGTTATATTGATGATAATATAGAAGCCACAACCAAAATATTTGAAGAATCTCTTTATGTAAATGAAGTAATTAATATTGGTAATTCTGAAGAGATAAGCGTACTTGATCTGGCAAAGAGAATTATTAATATAACAGGCTCAATATCTGAAATAAAGCATGCTGACCCTTTGAAAGAAGGAGATATGACACGCAGAAAACCGGATAACAGTAAAATGCTAAGAATACTCAATCGTGATTTATTAACTATTGAGGAGGGCGTAAACAATATTATTCAGCTTAAATACAGTTTAGTATCGAGTAAATAAATACCAAATAAATGTCATTTTTATTTATGCCAATCATAGCTGGAGCTATATCGCTTGCTGCCTGTTTGGCTATTATGCCCTTAATTATAAAATTAGCCTATCACAAAGGTTGGGTGGTATATCCGCGTAATGATCGCTGGCATAAAAAACCAACTGCTTTAATGGGGGGGATAGGTATTTTTATTGCCTTTAATATGTCATTCTTGGTTGCCAATGCTCATTTTAACTGGCAAGTATATTTAGCATTTTTTTTAATGTTTGTAGTTGGCTTAGTTGATGACATTAAAGACGTTAAGCCGGTAATAAAAATGCTAAGCCAAATTATATGCTCATTTATATTAATATTTAACGGCATAACTTTTGGAGGAGGGTTATTAGGTTGGGCAGATATACCGCTAACTTTTATTTGGGTAATAGGTATTACTAACGCCATAAATTTGTTAGATAATATGGATGGCCTTGCCGGTGGCATATCCGGGATAGTTGCTGCTATAACCGGGGTATTAGCAATATTAAAAGGCGATACCGCATTGGCAATTATGGCATTTTCAATTTCAGGCGCCGCAATGGGTTTTTTATATTACAATTTTAAACCCGCCAAAATTTTTATGGGCGACTCAGGGAGTTTATTTCTTGGTTTCGCACTTGCTTTTTTAAGCATATCAATACAAAATAAATTAGGCTCATCTTCGGCTATTTTAGTATTGTTAATTCCTATCGGTTTAATGGCAATACCTATAATGGATACTACTTTGGTAACTATTAAACGCATTGCAGCCGGACGGCGCATTGATCAGGGAGGTAAAGATCATACTTCGCACAGGCTGGTGGCATTAGGGTTAAGCGAAAAAAAAGCAGTTCTTATTCTTTATTTTATTAGTGCTGTTTGGGGGGTATTATGCATTTTGATGTTTAAAACACAGGTGAATAACCTCTTTCTATGCATCCTATTGTTAACCATTTGTTCAGTTGTTTTTTCACTTATACTTTCAAAGGTAAAGGTTTACCAGGAGTCTGATCAGAAGCTATCTTACTTAAAAATAAAAGGTAAGGCAATGGGCAAAACACTTATGTTCCGGTTGTTTTTAATGCATAAAAAATTACTTGTCGGCATTTGTACTGATATATTAATTATCTATAGCGCATTTATGGTTGCTGCAAAAGCAATGAACATATCAACTTACAATCAGGAAGTAGTACTGGCTACCTTTATTTGCGTTAAAATTTCGATTTTTTATTTAACAAATATTTATTACCGTATCTGGCGGTATATGGAAATTTTAGAGATAGTTGCTTATTTTATTATTATATGCATAGCAACACTTGTTTTAGCTATAGTATTACTTATTAAAGGCAAAACTGATATTTACACCTCCTATTTTTACATGATAGACTTTTTACTGACCTTCATCGGTATAGTATTTTCAAGGCTGTTTTACCGTTCAATGAGCGAAATTATTAGCAGAAACAGGCATGTAGAAAAAAAGGTAATGATTTATGGCGCAGGCGATAGCGGTTATTTGCTGATAAAGGAATTATTACAGAATCATAAACACGAATTACGGCCAATAGGTTGGATAGATGATGATATATCCAAACATAATATGATTTTATATGGATATAAGATTTTTGGCGGTAAAGACCAACTCTTAGACATTTGCAATAAAGCCAAACCTGATATGATTTTAATATCTACAAAGGCTATTGACAAAAAGAACGAAGAAAATATACAGGCTCTGTTAACCACTCAAAATATTAGTCTTGGCCGTTTCAATATATCTTTAGACTATAATTTGGCCTAACTTATACAATATATAAATCTTTGTAACTTATTTATTACAAGTCATTTGCAGCAATAAAGCCAGGCGCTGATTTTAAGAAATCGGCGCCTTTTGTTTTTATACTGTTAAATATACATTTATTATAATGCTGATTTACAACAACATAAATTTTTATAAACCAATTGCAATAGTTAAAATCTTATTCAATATTTATAAAGCAAACCAATTAAATAAACATAATTAAGCAACAATGAAAAAAACTTTATTTGTATTGTTAATGACATCAACCGCAGCCATGGCACAAAACAAACCACCTGTAAACTTTACAGC
>JAICMD010000051.1 GCA_025929405.1 Mucilaginibacter sp.
ATCTAAAGCTGGGCACCTACCGCAACTTTATTAACCCTGAACCGGTGCAGTTTACAGGCTTTAAATTATTCTATAAAAACGATTTGAAGAAAGAGCCTCACCATATGCTTACCCCTGCCGAAGTTTTAAAATATAAACCTGCTCCGCATTATATTCAGTCT
This sequence comes from Mucilaginibacter sp., assembly GCA_025929405.1. Taxonomy (GTDB): domain Bacteria; phylum Bacteroidota; class Bacteroidia; order Sphingobacteriales; family Sphingobacteriaceae; genus Mucilaginibacter. The sequence goes on from JAICMD010000051.1 coordinate 162, forward strand.
CAGTAAGCAGTAAGCAGAAAGCAGAAAGCAGACAGCAGAAAGCAGAAAGCAGAAAGCAGAAAGCAGAAAGCAGAAAGGGCTTTGATAAACATCAAAGCCCTTTCTTGTTAGCCCGTCTTGTCATTCGAAACGCAGTAAGAAATCTTATACATTATTCATATCGCGGCGTTTAAAATTTCTCCCTTGTTCTCCTCGGTTCGGAAATGACAATTTATTTAATAAACGTTGTCATATTGTCGAATCATAGCGGCAAGGCCTACGCACATACCCTTCGACAGGCTCAAGGGTGACACTCGCCCCCATTTGTCATGCTGAGGAACGAAGCATCTTATCCCTTTTATAAATAAACCGCAGTATCCATTGAATAAGATTCTTCGCTACCGCTCAGAATGACAGGGTGGTTTTTACTTACTATTAATAGTTATTGTAGCGCTTTGCAGGCCGGGGCTGGTAGCAGTAAATGTACTTACGCCGGCTTTTTCATTGGCTTGTAAAATAGCCAGTGCCAAACCATTAAACGCTTTACGATAATTTACTTTAAATGAATCAAGGCTTGTTGGGTCGCCGTTATCAACACCCACAATAGCGCTTGGACCTTTAACGCTAAAGTCAACCTTATTAGCTGCATCAGGAACCAAGTTACCGTCTTTATCTAAAATCCTGACAGTGATAAATGACAGATCCTTACCGTCGGCTTTAATATTTTTCCTGTCGGCGGTTAATTCAATTTTAGCAGGCGCTCCAGCGGTATGAATTTCGCGGGTTAAAACTACTTTACCGTTTTTGCGCGATACCGCTTTTATTGTACCTGGTTGATAAGTAAGCCGCCACATTACATGCAGGTCATCGCCGGTTTTCTTTTTAACGCCTTGCGATTTTCCGTTTAAAAACAACTCTACCTCATCAGCATTATTATAATATGCCCATACATCTACAACCTTACCAGGTGTCCAGTTCCAATGCGGAAACACGTGCAACACCGGTTTATCGGTCCATTCACTTTGATACATATAATATGAATCTTTAGGGAAACCCGCCAAATCAACTATACCGAAGTACGAACTGCGTGCAGGCCAAGGGTACGGTGTAGGTTCGCCTAAATAATCAAACCCTGTCCAGATAAACATCCCCGAAAGAAAATCGTATTTTTTAATAACCTTCCAGGTTTCTTCGTGGGTTGATCCCCATGGTACAGAAACATTATCATAGGCTGATACGGTGAAGTCGTCATTCATTTTTGAACCTCGTCTTCCCGGCCAGCGGCGAATGCTATCTGATGGCATGTCATAATGACCACGTGTTTCTATTGCAGATGTAGTTTCGGTGCCTATAAATTTTTTACCCGGATAACGTTCATGGAACTTAGCAAAATCATTTACAGCATAATTATAACCTATTAAATCCAAAGCCCCTGATTTAATGATCTGATTTCGCGGACTTGGGTCATTATTAGCGGTAGTAATAGGGCGGGTTTTATCAAGGCTATGTACAATTGCTGCTAACTCGGGTGCTATACGTAAAGCGCTTGTATCAGTTTGCTGCGGTATCTCGTTACCAATACTCCAAATAAATACACTTGGGTGGTTACGGTCGCGCAGTATCTGGTCCTCCAGGTCCTTTTTATGCCATTTGGCAAAGAACAAGTGATAATCATACTTGGTTTTACCCTTTTCCCAGCAATCAAAAGCTTCATCCATCACAATAAAGCCCATCTTATCGCAAAGGTCAAGCAACTCTGGGGCGGGCGGGTTGTGCGAGGTACGTATACCGTTAACACCCATGGCTTTTAATATTTGTAATTGTCTTTCAAGAGCACGGGTATTTAATGCCGCGCCCAAACTGCCCAAGTCATGGTGATCGCAAACGCCTTGTATTTTTAATGATTTACCATTTAAAGAAAATCCTTTATCAACATCAAAATTAAAATAGCGGATGCCCAAAGGGGTAGTATATTGGTCAACCACAGCATTATTGGCTATAACCTGCGTAACTATTTTATATAAGTAAGGCTTAGCAACCGACCATAGTACAGGTTTGTTGACAACAAAGTTTTGGTTAATAGTGGTTATAGAATCGCCTGAGCTAATGTTATCTTCTGACTGGTTGGCTACTACAACCCCAGCCGCATTATAAATAGTTGTCTTTACCGAGTATGGTGATATCTTACCTTCATATTTGCGCACTTTAACATCTAAATTGACAGTAGCCGACTGGCCGCTAACTTTTGGCGTGGTAACGTAAGTCCCCCAATGATCAATAGCCAGCCTGTTGGTAGTTACCAGCCAAACATTACGGTAAATACCCGAGCCGGAATACCAGCGCGAGTTTGGTTGCACAGAGTTATCAACCTTAACAGCTATAACATTTGCTTTACCATCATAGTTTAAATAAGGGGTTAAATCATATCTAAATGATATATAACCATTTGGCCTGAAACCCAGGTAATGGCCGTTTATCCAAACTTCGCTTTTTTCGTACACGCCATCAAAGTCTACATAGATGGCTTTACCCTTTGAGGTGTTAGGGACAGTAAATGTTTTACGGTACCAGCCAATACCTCCCGGTAAGGCTCCACCACCTGTTGTTGCGGGCGCATCTTTACTAAACTGGCCCTCAATGCTCCAGTCGTGGGGTAAGTTTAATGTTCGCCAGTTGGCATCCTGTAATTCAGGTTTTTCGCCATCGGCAACATTACCTAATAAAAAGTGCCAGCCTTTGTTAAAACTAACAACCGAGCGCCCTTGCTGGGCAAAAGCCGCGGGTGCAAGCAATAGTAATCCAATAAACAGAAGTGATTTTTTAAAGGTCATAAGTATTATATAATGATTATAAAATTGGTTTTGCGGTAAACATGCCCGCGTAGTATTTACGATATCCCCAGCCCAGTAATAAATTAGGGCCAAGCAACAAACATCCCATATACCAGCCCGAAGGTACCAGTATGGTATGAAATAAAAAAACATTTAAGCTGATTGGGAAAACCACCACAGCAGCAAAAGGTGCATAACGGTTAAACAACAGGCATAATCCCGCCAAAATTTGTATAGTTTTCATATAAGGATAAATATAGCCTACACCTTTAAGCCCTGATACCAATGCGCCAGTTGCACCCGTATGCTCGGGCTGATAGGGAATAAAGTGCAAAAAATAATCAAGACCGAATATTAAATATAACAAACCCAAAATAATACGCGATATCAAAACAGTTCTTTTCATTTTGTTTTGATATTATATTTTAGGGTTGGCGGTAAATACATTTTGATAATATTTACGATAGGCAATACATAAAAACAGTTCAAGTACCAGTACGCCCGTACCCAAAGGCACACCTGATGGTGCCAGTATTAAATGAAACAGAAAAATATTAACGGATATAGGCAACAGCACTAACAAAAAGAAAGGAGTAAACCGGTTTATCAATAAAAAAAAGCCACTGGTAATTTCAATTGACTTTAAAACCTGGAAGAAATAATCCGAACCAAACAAGCCTCCGCTAAAAGCCGTAGCTTTTGGGCCCAAAGGCGGTTGTGCCAAATGCATAAAATTGAAAAAAAAGTTAATGCCAAATACAAAAAAAATAAGGCCTAACAATGTGCGGGCAATTAATACTGCAATTTTCATAAGTTTTAAATTGATGGTAAGTTTATTCAAAATTTAGTAATTAAATTGACATAATCAAATGATAACATTGGTTTTTAAACCAAACAGCTATTACCTTCGTTTATATTACTATGAACTTACAAAAAATAACATTTGGCAGCGGCTGCTTTTGGTGCACCGAAGCCATATTTCAAACCGTTAAAGGGGTAAAAAGCGCCATATCAGGCTATATGGGCGGGCATGTAGATAACCCTACTTATGAGCAGGTATGCACCGGCAATACCGGGCACGCTGAGGTGCTAGAGATACAATACGACGCCAATGAAATAACCTTTGATGAACTGCTGCTGATATTTTTTAAAACGCACGATGCTACCACGCTTAACCGGCAGGGTAATGATATAGGCACACAATATCGCTCGGCCATATATTATTATACCGATGAGCAAAAGCAACAAGCCGAAGCAATGGTAAAAAGGCTTACAGATGAAAAGGTTTATGATAACCCAATAGTAACCGAAATAACTCCTGCTTCCGAGTTTTATCGTGCCGAAGATTATCACCAGGATTATTTTACGCATAACTCTACAAAATCATATTGTGCGTTTGTGATACAGCCTAAACTTAATAAGTTTGCCAAGGAGTTTCTGGATAAAATAAAACCCGAACTGCTGCAATAATTACATGAAAAAACATCGATTGCTATGGTTATTGTCGATCTGCCTTTTTTGCGCACAAGCTAAAGCACAGCAAACAAAATTATCCTCAATAACCAACAGCGGTAAAGTATGGGCATTATTATACCAGCAACGTGCAGCAGAGTATAAGGCTTTATGCTTCCAGGCATATAACATAGCCAGATTACGGTTGGATGAAGCCATAAAACATGGCGGCAAAAAACCATTGGCAATAGTTACTGATATAGATGAAACGGTTTTAGATAATAGTCCCTATGATGCAGCACGTGCCGTCAATAATCTGGACTTTGACATCACCGAATGGAAAAAATGGACCGCCAAGGGCATTGCTGATACTGTACCGGGCGCGCCGTCGTTCTTTAAATATGCAGCTAAAAAAGGTGTCGCGATTTTTTACATCACCAACCGCGATGAGGATGAACGTGCGGGTACTTTAAAAAATTTAAAGCTTTATAATTTACCTTACGCTGATAATGCACACCTGATATTAAAAAAGGAAACCTCAAGTAAGGAGGCCCGCCGCAGGCAAGTGCTTAAAAAGTATAATATTGTATTATTATGCGGTGATAATCTGCCTGATTTTACCGCGCTGTATGATAATAAACCATCTGAATACAAACGTGCAGAAGTTACGGAACAGCTAAAAAAACAATTCGGTAACCGCTATATTGTCATTCCAAACCCTGCTTATGGTGATTTTGAGAATGCTTTTTTTAAATTTAAAAAACTCACTGACCATCAGAGAGATTCGGTGATACGGGCGAATATTAAAACAGACAGGTAACATCATTCTGACAAAAAGCGTAAACACTATACAAATACTATTGTTGCTATTACAAAACACTTTTATAAGCCAATTACCAAATGACTATTATTGAGAACGACCTTTATAAAATAACTATACGCAACCAGGGCGGCGAACTTACCTCATTTATTAATAAAGCTACGGGCGTTGAACATTTATGGCAGGCCGACCCGGCTATTTGGCCATGGCACGCACCAAACCTGTTTCCGATAATAGGTGCGCTAAATAATAGCCAACTGACGGTTGACGGCAACACTTACACTTTACCACGGCATGGTTTTAATCGCGAGTCGGAATTATTGCTGATAGAATCAGATAGTCAATCGGCCAAGTTTTCATTACCTTATTGCGAAAAAACACTGGCTGTTTATCCTTATAAGTTCGATTTTCAGATACATTATGACCTGATTGATAACGCATTGCGTGTTACCTATAAAGTCATTAATCTTGATAAAAAGGATATTTACTTTTCGGTAGGCGGACATCCGGGGTTTAATGTGCCTTTTAATAAAGGTGAGAATTATGAAGATTACTACCTTGAGTTTGATGTTAAGGAAAAATTGGATACTCATCTGCTATCCGCCGAAGGCACCTTTAACGGACAAACCTCGCCGGTGAATCTTGATGATAATAAGCTTCACTTAACCCACGACCTGTTTAACAATGATGCATTGGTATTTAAAAATATGCGCTCAAGGATGGTAACTATTAAAAGCACCAAACATAATCAATCACTTTCGGTTGAGTTTCCGCACTTTAATTACCTGGGTATATGGGCCAAACCGGGCGCCGATTTTGTTTGCATTGAACCCTGGATAGGCCTTGCCGATACCACCGGAAGACAAACAGATATCAAACAAAAAGAAGGCATACAGAAGCTAAAGGTAGGCCACGTTTTTGAAGCAGCTTATTTTATAAGCATGTGATTATTGTGTTGTATTATTCTGAGTGTTGTGTGGCATCTCCAATTACACAATTAATTTTGCATGGGCAGACCCTTACAATGATGTATGATTAGTAAGATGCTCTATTTTTTGGGTAGCAATGAATATGGCCCCTTTTTATCAGTATGCTCGTATACGGCGGTACGGGTAACTATCGAATCCTTATTAAAATAAAGTTCCAGGTTCTTTTTATACACAGGCTTGTTTTTGGGGTTGTACTCGGCCAGTGTATTAATGATCTCGTAAGATGTTTTTAAATGTGCGGTATCATCGGGCTTGCCCAACAGGCGTATTACATCCTTATAATTCATGCCAACCAATTTGTAATTCGCCAGCAGGTCTTCCAGTACCCTATCACGCATTTTATAGCTAATGCCATCACCATCGCGCCATTTTTCTTTATCGAATTTTACAGGGCGGTTGCAGGCGGTTATTGCGATAGCCATCGCAAATATGATAACTGATTTAGGGAATGGGTTTTTCATCTTTAGCTAATCTATACCAAAGCTAATAAAAACTTGACTGTCATTCTTGAGCAATAGCGAAGAATCTTGTATAAGCACTATGCACAGCGTACAAGATGCTTCGTTCCTGAGCATGACAAGAAGGTTATTTACTTTTCTGTCATTTTGAGCGATAGCGAAGAATCTTATATAAGCGATATGCAAAGCGTATAAGATGCTTCGTTCCTCAGCATGACAAGAAGGTTTTTACTTTTCTGTCATTCTGAGCGATAGCGAAGAATCTTGTATAAGCAATATGCAAAGCGTACAAGATGCTTCGTTCCTCAGCATGACAAGAGGGTTAAAATCTTATCCGTTTTTCAGCAAATACTCCTTAAACCCGGCAAAATCAGTGCCTAACTCAACGGCCAGTTTTTGTTTGGATCGAATGGCTTTTACCTGTTCGGGCATATCAATATGTTTAGATATTTCCTCATCAAACACGTCCGGGAACTTGCAGGGATGTGCGGTTGACAGGAATATGCCTGCTACATCAGCACTGGTATGTTTATCCTGCTGATAATCTTTAAGCGCCTGCCAGGCTATAGCAGTATGCGGGCAAACCACATATTTATAATGATCGAAAACCTGGTGTATGGCTTTTAACGTCTCTTCGTCGTCATAACGGTAACCGATTATTAATGCTTTAAGTTGTTCAGGCTTATCTTTAAACATATCAGCAATGCGCACCCAGTTGCTTGGGTTGCCCACATCCATGGCGTTTGATAGTGTTGCTACCGATGGTTTAGGCTGATAAACGCCGGTCTTTAAAAACTCCGGTACGGTATCGTTGGCATTGGTTGCAGCAATAAATTGTTCAACAGGCAAACCCATCTTCCAGGCCAGGATGCCTGCGCCTATGTTACCAAAGTTTCCGCTCGGTACAGAAAATACTACTCTGCTTTTGCCCTGTTTTAAAGCCTGAGCGTAGGCGTTGAAATAATAAAAAGTTTGCGGTATTAAACGCGCAATGTTTATTGAGTTAGCTGATGTTAAACGGAACTTTTCATTCAGTTCTGCATCCGTAAATGCCTGTTTAACCAGTGCCTGGCAATCATCAAATGTACCGTCAACTTCAATAGCACGTATGTTTTGACCGTTAGTAGTTAATTGCAGTTCCTGTATCTGACTTACTTTTCCTTTTGGATATAATATAGTAACGCGGGTATTAGGTACGCCTAAAAAGCCTAAAGCTACTGCACCGCCGGTATCGCCTGATGTTGCTACCAGTATATCCAGTTGCTTTTCGCCTTCTTCTAAAAAATAGCTCATCACCCGGCTCATAAAGCGGGCGCCAAAATCCTTAAACGCTAATGATGGGCCGTGAAAAAGTTCCAGTACGTAAACGTTCTCCTCCAATTCAACTATGGGCGCGTAAAAATTGATGGCATCATCAATAATGGCTTTCAAATCGGCAGCCGGGATATCATCACCCAATAAATTTTGTGCTACATGAAAAGCGATCTCCGGCAGGGTATAGCTATCCAGGTTATTAATAAATTTATCATCCAAACGCGGGATGCTCACCGGCATATATAAACCCTTATCCTGCGGCATGCTGTTAAACACGGCCTCTTTAAAAGATACGCTTGAAGACGGGTTGTTGGTACTGTATAGTTTCATTTTGGATTTCGAATTTCGGATGTTCGATTTCGGATTTGTTATTTATTCTTATTTGTCATTCTGAGCGTAGCGAAGAATCTTGTATGCTATGCTTAACAGGTTTACAAGATGCTTCGTTCCTCAGCATGACAGTCGCTTTTAGCTTTCTGCTTTTTACTCCAACACTTTCGGTCCGCCGTCATTTATCGGGCTTACATAGCTATTTGAGCCGATTTTAATATTTGTTAAATGTTGTTGTAATTTCTGTGTGATGGCACGGGCTGTAGCTTCATCTCGGGTAAAGGCGAAAACGGATGGCCCCGACCCTGAAATACCAAAGCTAACTGCGCCAAGCTCCATAGCCATTTCGCGCATCTTATAAAAGTCGGGTATCAGCATGGAACGCACTGGTTCAACCAACACATCTTGCATGCTGCGGCCTATCAGGTCAATATCACCCATAAATAAACCACTCACCAGGCCTGCAATATTACCCCATTGCGTAACGGCATCCTTCATATTTATTTTGTTGCGGATGATCTGCCTGGCCTCGCGGGTAGGCACATCAACATCCGGGAAAACAATAGCGCAATACAGATCCTTTGGATGCGGTAAACGTATCACGTCAAGCGGTTCATAACTGCGCACCAATACAAAGCCGCCAAATAAAGCCGGCGCTACGTTATCCGCATGTCCATGTCCGCAGGCTATTTCTTCGCCTTTCATGGCGAAGGGTAATATATTAATAGGGTCGGTATCATCGCCCAATAAAGTTTTAATGGCGAATAATCCGGCAACGGTACTGGCCGAGCTTGAACCCAAACCACTGCCGATAGGCATTTTTTTATGCAGTTCAATATCAAGCCCCATATCCGCACGACCAATGCTTTGCAAATATTGCTGTACGCTAACGCTTACGGTATTCTTTTCGGGAGCAAGCGGCAGGCGACCATCATCACCGGTTATTTTGCTGATAACAATGCCAGGTTTGTTGGTAACACGCATGATCACCTCATCGCCCGGCTCATTAATCGCAAAACCCAGCACATCAAAACCACATACCACGTTGGCAACAGTAGCGGGGGCAAAAACGCGAACAGATGCCCCTACGCCCCCCCCGCCCCCTGAAGGGGGTGCCAAAATTGATTTTTTAATTTCTTGTATATTATTTTCCATAATAATTGTCAAACTATGTTTCTCCGCCTTTAGACGGAGGTTAGGGGCTAATTGGCCCCAACATTAATCAGATCGGCAAATACCCCTGCGGCAGTTACCTCGGCACCGGCACCTGGGCCTTTTACTACCAATGGGCGTTCTTTATACCTGTCGGTAGTAAAGGATATAATATTATCACTGCCTGATAGCGTAAAGAACGGATGATCTTCACCAACCATTTTCAAAGTGATGGATACCTTTCCACCTTCCAAGATCCCGATGTATCTTAAAACTTTGCCTTGAGCCGCAGCTTTATTTTTCAGGTCCGCAAAATACGCATCTTCCGCTTTAAGGGCAGCATAAAAATCATCAACCGATTTAGCGTCCAAACAAGCCTGAGGCAATATATTTTCAATATCTACATCAGATGCTTCTAACTCATAACCACCGTCACGTGCCAGTATCAGCATTTTACGCATAAAGTCCTTCCCGCTTAAGTCATCACGCGGGTCGGGTTCGGTATAGCCTTTATCCTGAGCAAGTTTAACGGTATCATGAAAATTGGCATCGCCTTTAAAATTGTTGAATATAAAGGATATCGTGCCCGAAAGTATAGCCTCAATGCGTTGTATCCTGTCGCCGCTATTTATCAGATCCTTTAAAGTACGTACAATAGGTAAACCTGCACCTACGTTAGTCTCATAAAAAAAGTCGACCCCATGTTGGCGCGCTGCATCTCTGAAGGTTTTATATTGCTTATAACTGCCCGAGTTGCCTATTTTATTACAGGTTACTATGGATATGGTAGACTTTAAGACATCTTCATAATGTTCAATAGGCTTTGGACTGGCGGTATTATCAATAAATACGCAGTTGGGTAGGTTCATGCTTTTCATGCGGGCAATAAACTCGTCCAGATCAGCTTCCTGGTTCGATTTGTTTAATTCGTCTTCCCAAGTATCTAATGATATACCATCGCTGTTAAATATCATTTTGCGGGTATTGCTTATGCCTGCTATTTTAACCTGAATGCCGTTGTTTTCTTGTAAGAAATCCATGTGGCCGTTTAATTGGTTAAACAGGGTTTTACCAATATTTCCGGTACCCAGGCAAAATGCGTGCAAGGTTTTATTCAGTTCGGTAAAGAAGGCATCATGCACAGCATTTAAAGCCTTAGCCAGATCATATGCCGAAATAATAACCGAGATATTATACTCCGATGATCCCTGCGCAATGGCGCGTACATTAACCCCGTTGCGGCCAAGCGAATGGAACAATTTGCCCGATACGCCGGGAGTTTCCTTCATGTTCTCACCAACCACGGCTAATATGGCCAGGTTTTCCTCTATCACTACCGGCTCCAGCTTTTGGGCAAGCAGTTCCAGTTCAAACTCATGCTCAATTATCTGACGAGCACGCTCGGTATCAACAGGTTGCACAGCAAAAGTGATGCTATGTTCTGATGATGATTGGGTGATCAGTATTACGTTAATCTGCTCGCGTGCCAGCAATGAGAACAACCGGCCGCTAAAACCCGATTTGCCCACCATGCCGCTGCCCTCAACATTAATGATGCTAATGTTGTTGATAGACGATATACCTTTTATTGGCAGGTTTGACGGCTTGCAATCATGCTGAATGATGGTACCTGCAAACTCCGGCTCAAAAGTATTTTTAATGACGATAGGTATCTTCTTTAAAAACGCCGGAGTCATGGTTGGCGGATAAATCACCTTTGCACCAAAGTAGGATAATTCCATAGCTTCGGTATAAGTAAGCTCAGGCAATGAAAATGCTTTTTTAACCATGCGTGGGTCGGCGGTCATCATGCCGTTTACGTCAGTCCATATTTGTATTTCCGAAGCATTTAGTGCCGAACCAAATATAGCAGCAGTATAATCGCTTCCGCCACGACCCAAAGTGGTAATTTGCCCCTCATCGTTACCTGCAATAAAGCCGGTAACAAACAGCATTTTGCCTTTATTTTCTTTATAAAATTCGCGTATCAGTATATCAGTTAATTCGGTATTAACTTTAGCCTGTCCGAATGAGTTATCAGTTTTTATCAGTTCAGAAGCATCAACAAATAAAGCCTCGGGGAAATGCTGTGCGGCAATTTTGCTGATCATTAAAGTTGAACAGCGCTCGCCAAAACTTAATACTAAGTCGCGTGTTTTTGGGGTAAGTTCGCGCAGGGTAAGTACGCCTTGCAGTAACTCTTCCAGTTGGTTGAAATGAATTTTTAAGCGGGTAAAAGCCGGGTTTTGATGCTGAATATCCAATAGCGCCTTTACCGCATCAAAGTGGCGTTTTTCCAGATTGGCTAATCCGGCGGTAAAGTCCTCGCCTTTGGCTGCGGCTTCGGCCATAGCAATCAGCAAGTTAGTTACACCGCTCATGGCAGATAATACCACTACAGGTTTATCTGTACCCCCAACCTCGTTTTTTAAAATATTTAACAAGGTTTGAATACTTTGAACTGAGCCTACGGAAGTACCGCCAAATTTTAAAACTTTCATATCATTTTTAAACAAAAAACGCCTTCCTCTTTACCGGAGGAAGGCGTTGATGTGGTTATTATTTTTTACACCATACGATTACCTTCCTCCGAACTGTATGCCGGTGGTAGTAACTGTTGTTATGGTGGTGTTTTTTATCATTGTAATTGTCTTTCACGACGCCGCAAATTAAGCGCATTATTTTTGGAATAGCAAATGTAAATCAAAATAATCAATCGGTATATAAAACAGTATATCTATATTTGATATATATTTTGTGTTTTATGAAAAGTATTCTATTAAAATTGGATGACCATTTATTTGAGGAAACAGATAAACAGGTTAAGGCTATAAAGACCAGTAGATCGAACTATATTAAAACCGCTATTGAACAATATAATAAATGGCAACAACGGAAAGCTATCGAGGATCAGATGCGAAGAGAAGTTGAATTGCTAAAAAAACACAATCCTGATAAGGAACTTAATCAGGATTTTGAAAAGGCATCATTGCAAGACCTGCAAAAATATTTAGATGAGTAATATTTTAAAACAATACGATATCTGGATAGCTTCATTAGACCCGGCAACGGGGAGTGAACCGGGGAAAACAAGACCAGTAGTTATTTTACAATCCGATATTTTACATCAGGCAAAACATAGCTCAACAATAGTTTGTGCTATATCATCTCAAACAAAAGAATTGTTTTCAATATTACGTTTATCCATTAACCCAACAGCTAATAACGGATTGAAAAAGCCGTCATATATCATCTGCGATCAAATTCGAGCTATTGATACAATTAGGTTACAGGAACGTATCGGTCGCTTAGATGAAGACACCATTGATAAACTAAATACAAGTATTAAAGCAATACTATCACTTTAATGCAGGGATTAATAACCAAATCAACCGGAAGCTGGTACCAGGTGCAAACGCCTGAAGGGGAAAGATATGATTGCCGTATAAAAGGGAAGTTCCGCATAAAAGGTATTACCACTACCAACCCCATAGCCGTTGGCGATGAGGTTGATTTTGAAATGGAACCAGAGCAGGAAACCGGTGTTATTACCCACCTGCACCCGCGTAAAAATTATATCATACGTAAGTCTATCAACTTATCCAAACAGGGGCAAATTATCGCGGCCAATCTTGACCAGGCGCTGCTGGTAGTTACATTGGCTTCGCCGCGAACTTCGTTGGGATTTATTGATCGCTTTTTGGTTACAGCAGAAGCGTATGATATCCCTGCTAAACTTATTTTTAATAAACTGGACTTGTTTAGCAACGATGGATTAGAAATACTGGCTGAGTACAAAGCCATCTACGAAAATATAGGTTACCCCTGTTACGATGTTTCGGCCTTAGAGGGGACAAATATTGAACAGGTGCAGGATCTGTTAAAAGATAAGGTAACACTATTTTCGGGCCATTCAGGTGTGGGTAAATCAAGTCTGATCAATGCCTTGTTGCCACAGTTGGAACTTCGTACCAGCGAGGTATCTGAATGGAGCGATAAGGGTACGCATACCACCACCTTTGCCGAAATGTTTGAACTGCCGCAAGGCGGATTTATTATTGATACTCCCGGTATCCGCGAGTTAGGTATTATTGATATTGAAAAGCACGAACTGGGCCAGTACTTCCCCGAAATGCGTGCACTAATGCCTTATTGCCGTTTTAACAACTGCCGACATATTAACGAGCCGGGCTGCGCTATATTGGAAGCTTTGGAAAATGAGGAGATAAAATTATCCCGCTATGAAAGCTATCTGAGCATTTATCATGGAAATGATACGAGGGCTTAGAGTCAAGAATCAGGAATCAAGAGACAAGGATTAATAAACACTACGTCATTGCGAACGAGGAACGAGTGCGGCAATCTCTGCGTATGCAATTCGTTCATGCAAAGTTAAGAGATTGCCACGCTACGCTCGCAATGACGCGAAGGTGAAGATTATCCCAATGCTGCTTTAAAATCCGCAATCAAATCATCCCTGTCCTCAATACCAATTGAAAGGCGTATCATATTATCAGATATGCCCATTTCGGCGCGTTTTTCTTTGCCCAATTCATTAAATATGGTATGGGCTACCGGAATAGCCAACGTACGGGTATCGCCAAGGTTGCTTGATTTTACTACCAGTTCCAGTTTGTTTAAAAACGCGAAGCAATCCAGCTTTTCATCAAGTTCAATACTCATTAAGCTGCCATATTTTTTAAACAATTTGGTAGCAAGCTCATGCTGCGGGTGATTGGCCAGGCCCGGGTAAAATACTTTTTTAATATTCGGATGTCCCTCAAAAAATTCGGCTAAAGCCAACGCAGTACTGCATGACCGCTCCATACGCAGGGCCAAAGTTTCGGAACCTACCGATATGGAATGTGCGGCCTCGGGTGCTAAAGTTGCGCCTGCATCGCGCAGGCCTTTTTTACGTATCTGGGTTAAACCTAAACGTTTTGGGTCGACTTGTTTTTTGTAAACCTCGTTAATATTAGGGAAGTTGCTCCAGTCAAATAAACCGGTATCGGTAACCGCGCCACCAAGGGCATTGCCATGACCGCCAATATTTTTTGTAAGCGAGTTGATAACCAAACTTGCTTTTACATTTACAGGGTTAAACAGGTATGGTGTGGTCATGGTATTATCCGCCACGTATATCAAACCTTTCGATTGACATAAATTACCAATAGCTTCCAGGTCGGCAACTTGTGTGGCCGGGTTGGCAATGGTTTCTACAAAAATTAACTTGGTATTGGGCTTTAATGCATTTTGTATATTAGTAACCGCAGTAGCATCCACAAAAGTGATATCCAACCCCATATCCATGTACGATTGGAATATACTACGGGTGTTACCAAATAAAAATGAGCTGGCAACTATATGATCGCCATGTTTCATCAACGCAAGTATAGTGGCTGATATGGCACCCATGCCGGTAGCAAAGGCGATGGTTCCTAATCCGTTTTCCATTTGGGTTACCTTATGTTCCAATGCCGATACGGTAGGATTTCCCTGGCGCGAATAAGCATAGCCGCTTACCTTGTTCTGAAAAACATCAACCAAACCCTGTACATCATCATAACCATAAGTTACCGATGTGTGTATGGGTTTATGTAAAGCGCCATGCTCAGGTTTTTGTAAACGATCAGAGTG
>JAICMD010000240.1 GCA_025929405.1 Mucilaginibacter sp.
AATGTAACAAAAAAATTAAATATAGTTAACGTACAAGTCAATCAGTACCTAAATGCTGTTCAATAGCTTCGCCAATTTGCTGCAGGGGCATGTTTTCGGTTATCAAAGCGCTTTCGATATATACCCATAACCCTGCATCGGTTTTGCCAATACGATGATAAGCTTCCTTACCCGAAACATCATATAACGGCGGCAAATCCGAGTACTGTTTTACTTCGTAGCTTTTGCCATCAATTTTAACGTTGAATGTAAGGGCTTCCATAAATGTTTGTTTTATATAATACAAACGGGAATATTAAATGGTTTATTATTTTACTCACCCTGTCTGAACTATGATTTTTAAGATAAAAAAGATTATAGGATTTATATTCATCATAC
Organism: Mucilaginibacter sp.; assembly: GCA_025929405.1. Classification (GTDB taxonomy): domain Bacteria; phylum Bacteroidota; class Bacteroidia; order Sphingobacteriales; family Sphingobacteriaceae; genus Mucilaginibacter. Next base: position 379 of record JAICMD010000240.1, read on the forward strand.
AATCCTATAATCGTAAAAATCATAATCCACACAAAAAAAGGCCCGGAACTAACCGGGCAGTTTATATATATTATTAGGGAAGAATTATAATTTTTCGCCGTGCTGGCTGATGTCAAGGCCGATAACCTCATCTTCTTTTGATACTCGCAGCGGTGATATCATATCGGTTATTTTTAATAATAATAACGAGCCAAAGAAGGCGAAGATAGATACCACGATCATGGCAATTAATTGTACCATAAACAGGTGAGTTTCGCCAAAAAATAAGCCATTGCCGGTTGTATTGCCCGGGTTAACATTTACATGCGCAAATACACCTGTAAGCAACATACCTACCATACCGCCAACACCGTGGCAAGGGAATACGTCAAGCGTATCGTCAATTGAGGTGCGTGTGCGCCATTCAACCACCAGATTACTTACCACTGCCGATATTATACCTATAGCTAATGAATGCGGAATAGTTACAAAGCCCGCCGCCGGGGTAATAGCAACCAAACCTACTACCGCGCCAATACAGGTACCCATTGCCGATGGTTTGCGGCCGCGCAGCATATCAAAAAATATCCAGCTTAAACCTGCCGCAGCCGATGCCGTTGTACTGGTTGCCAAAGCGGTTACAGCCAAATGATTTGCACCAAATGCCGAACCGGCGTTAAAACCAAACCAACCGAACCATAATAAACCTGTACCAATCAGCACATAAGTAATACGTGCAGGTGCATGACTTGGCTCGTTTCTTTTCTTTAAATAGATAGCTGATGCCAATGCTGCCCAACCTGCCGACATGTGTACAACGGTGCCGCCTGCAAAATCTAACACACCTAACTTAGACAATAAACCATCAGGGTGCCAGGTGCAATGCGCCAGCGGCGAAAATATGAATATGGAGAACAGGCATAAAAATATAATGTACGAGTTGAAGCGGATACGCTCGGCAAATGCCCCGGTTATTAATGCAGGCGTTATGATGGCGAACTTTAGCTGGTACATGGCAAACAATAGCAAAGGTATTGTTGGTGCAGATTTCCAGGTATGATTACCCAACATCCCTTTCATCATAAAATAGGTTGACGGGTTACCAATTACACCGCCAATGCTATCGCCAAAGGCCAGGCTGAAACCGAATATGCCCCACATAACCGTAATAATAACCATACAAATCACGCTTTGCAGCATAGTTGATATTACATTCTTTTTATTAACCATACCACCGTAAAAAAACGCCAGACCAGGCGTCATGATCAGTACTAATGCAGTTGACATCAGCATCCAGGCAATGTCGCCGGTGTTGTACTTGGAGGTTACCGATTTATCAAAATCAACTGATGGAAAAATGAATGTTAAAAGAAGAATTATTACGATTAAAAAAAATGGAAAATATCGCTTCATAAAATTAGCCGAGTGATTTGAATTAAAAACGGCCTGAAATTATGATTAAAATCATATATAAATGAAATAAATGTTGATTTTTTACAAAAAAGTGGATAAAAAATTTCTTTTTATAAAAACTGCAAAAGTTTATCGGGAAAAATACCCAGCAAAAGCACAATCAGGCTAACAATTATTGCAAAAACAATTATTGCACCCGTTGTTGAATTTACGTTTACCGGGCTTTCGGGCTTTTTAAGAAATAAATACAAAGGTATTTTGATATAATAGAATAAAGAAACTACCGTAGTTAAAGCACCAGTTATCATCAATAATAACAACCAAACGTCATGATTTTGCTGGTAAACGCTATAAACTGATGAAAAAACAAATAATTTACCGGTAAATCCTGCGGAAACGGGTAAGCCTGTTAACGATATTAATATAATAATGAAACAAATTGACGCGGCAGGATAACTTAAGCCCAAACCTTTATAGCCATCCACATCTTCTGCATCAGCCACGTTGGTAAAATAACTGGCCAACGCAAGCGCACCGATGTTGGCTATGCCATATACCACTAAATAAAACGCAAGCGCACTTATCCCCTGATTGGTAAACGTTACTATAGCCATTAAAGCAAAGCCCGTATGCCCAATGCTTGAATAGGCCAGCATACGTTTTACATTGGTTTGCAAAACCGCGGCAAAATTTCCGGCAATGAGGGTTATAATTCCGATAATAGAAAGATATTCCTTTAAATTAAGCGCCGAAAGATTGGTTAAAAAGGCGAAAGGAGTTAAAAAGTTGATCAATAATCCAAATCCTGCAATTTTTGGCAGGGTTGACAGGTATGCTGTAACCGGGGTTGGGGCACCCTGATAAACATCGGGCACCCAAAAATGAAGGGGAACTATGGATATTTTAAAACTTATGCCGATAAACATCAGCAATAATGCAAATGTTATAGCTATTGGGTTTACTGCTGCAAGGTTATTCAGGGCATTTACATCAAACAGGTTTGTTGAACCGGTGAAGCCATAAAACAGCGATATGCCATACAATAACATAGCGGATGACGCTGCGCCAAACAGTACATATTTTAAACCAGCTTCGGTACTAAACGCATTTTCGGTGCGGTAGGCTACCATCAGGTACGATGTTATAGATACCATCTCTATAGCTAAATAAACCGATAACAGGTTTACAGCCATAGCCATTAAATGCAGACCGAACACCGAGCCTACGGTAATAGTGTACAGATCAGATAACCCTTTTGGATGTACCTTTAACTTATCATCCCACGGAAAATATATGAACAGGGCAAATGCCAGTACATCAATAATAAATTTAAAAACCAGCGAAGTGTGATTAAGCAGCAGCATACCGCTGAACAGGAACCTGCCCTCGTTTAATACCATTGCTACCTGCTGCAGGTCCTTAAACATTACCACAACCATCCCTGCAAAGGCCCCAATACGGCATCACCCGGCAGAATTTTTACCGAAGAGCAGATCAGGGAATAAAACCAATAAAAACAGCAGTACCAGATAAACTTCGGGCATAAAGTAGCCCGTGTCGCTTAAAATCTGCGTTAGTTGCTGCGGAATATAGGGTAACAGTTCGTGCATTTATCTCTGTAAAAACTGAACCAATAATAAAACCGAATCGTTCACCTTATCAAACACAAAGGATGGCATAATACCTAAAACCAGTATTAATGCCGCTAATGGTACCAGGGCAATTACTTCGCGGGTATTCAAGTCGGTTAAGGCGGTTTTCCAGATATCGCCGCCTTTTAATGATAATGTACCAAAGAATACGCGTTGTAACGTCCACAAAAAGTAGCAGGCACTAAATAGTATACCTACAGCACCGCAGGCAGCCAGCCAATAAGGCAAAAGGCCATTAACCGATGGCGACTTAAATGCACCGGCCAATGAAAATGCTTCGGCAATGAATGCTGAAAAGCCCGGCAATCCTAATGATGCAAAAAATGCTATCAATACAAATACCGTATATTTTGGCATTAAGCCCGCTAATCCGCGGAAGTGATAAATATCCCTGTCGTGCACACGATTATACACCACTCCTACCAGGAAGAATAACATGGTTGATAGGAAGCCGTGGCTCACCATTTGCATTACTGCGCCGCTGATACCTTCGGGAGTTTGCGATGCAATGCCCAATAATACAAAACCCATTTGCGATACAGATGAATAAGCAATAACTCTTTTTAAATCGCGCTGGGCAAGCGCATTAAACGCGCCGTACAAAATGGATATAACCCCTAATGTACCCAACCAAAACGCGCCCGATGTTGCAACATCAGGAAATATGCTAATACAAACCCTGATAATACCATAACCACCTATTTTTAGTAAGATACCCGCCAAGATGATAGATACCGGCGTTGGCGCCTCTACGTGTGCATCGGGCAGCCAGGTATGTAATGGCACTACCGGGACTTTAATAGCAAAGGCAATAAATAATATCACAAAGCCAACAGTCCGCGCCGGCATGCCTAATAAGGTTTGGTGTGCGAATACGGAGAACACCGAATCGCGGCCATAGTTGGCAGGATTCATCATCTGCACCATATTAAAAGTATGACTATGTGTTGCCGGGTCGGTTACTGACAGGTATAAGCCTATCATCACCAGCAGCATAAACACCGAACCGAATAAGGTATACAGGAAAAATTTTATAGCTGCATACTCGCGCCGTACGCCGCCCCACATGCCTATTAAAAAGTATAGCGGCAGTAACATTAACTCGTAAAATATATAGAACAGGAAAAAATCAAGCGCGCAGAACACGCCTATCACAGCCATATCCAACAGCAGGAACAATACAAAAAAACCTTTTAAGTTACTGGTGATCTCCCATGATGACAGGGCGGCTATCACCATGATCAGCGAGGTCATAACTAATAAGGTTATGGATATGCCGTCAATCCCCACAAAATAATCAACCTGCATTTTGCCCATACTGCCCAGATTGAGGTTTATCCACGGCAGCTTTTGTATAAACTGAAACTGCTCCTGGTGCATAATACCCGCATAAGCCGGACCGGTTTTAAAATTGGCATACAACCAGATGCTCATACCTAATTGTATCAGTGTAGCCAGCAGGGCAATATATTTAAAACTGCCGCGCATAGCTGATGGCAGCAGGGCAATGATAACGCCAAACAGTATAGGGGTGAATATAAGTAGGGTTAGTATGTTCATTTGGTGAGTAGTGAATGGTGAGTGATGAGTGGTAAGTAGTTAACCGTCATGCCGTCCCGATGGTTATCGGGATAGTTTCGGCATCTCACAGACACGTAGCTTACTTGCATAGTGTATACCAGGCGTATGGGATGCTGAAATAAATTCAGCATGATATCCGATAGTTTTATGTGGTATCTATACAACATCATCTCAAATCTAAATTAGAATTTTTAAAATAAACAGTGCCAGTATAA
>JAICMD010000087.1 GCA_025929405.1 Mucilaginibacter sp.
ATAAACCAACTTTTTCAATCGGCCTTAATTCGCGCCAGCAGGTTACACCGGGCATGGTTGCTACCTTATCCTCGGCTTTTAACTGCGACTGGTGAAACTTATAAATGTTTTGGTAAGCAATATCTAAAGCCGCCTTTTGTTCGGGTAAAACAGTTGCGGCAATTTCTGTGAGTTCGGCCTTATCTAAATAAAGCTTATCTAAAACAACTTTATCAAACTTATTGGCATAATCAAACAAAGCCCTGTCGCCATTTTGTTGTACGTTGGCAATTACCTCCTCAACAATGGCACGTATTTCATTAGCCGGGTCAACATTACGTTGCACCAGTTTAATGATAGCTTCTTTGCTTAAATCTGAATAGTTGAATGTCTTCATCTCAGTTGGCAGTTTTTAGTTTGCAGTTGGCAACTTGCAAATACTGCAAACTGTCAACTGCAAACCGCCACTCATAATATTATCTTCTCAATAGGCATTACCACAATGCCTTGTGCGCCGGCTTGTTTTAGCTGGCTTATCCTGTCCCAAAAATCTCGCTCGGGTATTACGGTGTGTACGGCTACCCAGCCTTCTTCGGCCAATGGCAGTACCGACGGACTTTTAACGCCCGGCAGCAAGCCTAATACTTTTGGCAGGTTATCCTTCTCCACATTCAATACCACGTATTTGGTTTCTTTAGCGCGAAGCACTGATTGTACACGTTGTATCAACTCCTGTACCAAAGCATCGTTCTCAGTATTTTTTGAGCTGATCAGTATCGCTTCTGACGACATAACGTCAGCAAAAGGCACCAAACCGTTGCTTTTTAATGTGCCGCCTGTTGAAACCAGATCGCAAATGGCATCGCTTAAACCAAGTCCCGGCGATATCTCAACCGAACCGGATATGGTGCGTATTTCGGCCTGTATATTTTCTTTCTTTAAAAACTTACCCAATATAACAGGGTATGTGGTAGCTATGGCTTTTCCGCTAAGATCGGTCAATGTGTTAATGGTATTATTATTAGGTACCGCTATTTTTAACGAGCATTTGCCAAAGCCCAAACGCTGCAGGTAGCTTACCTGTACCTCGGTTTCTTCAATAACATTTTCGCCAACTATACCCAGGTCGGCAATGCCATCCTGCACATATTCAGGGATATCATCATCGCGCAAAAAAAGAATTTCGAGCGGAAAGTTAGAAACAGGTGATATCAGCGAGCTTTTATAATTTTCAAAGTTTAAGCCGCAGTTTTTAAGTAATTCAACAGATTTTTCGTTGAGCCTGCCAGATTTCTGGATAGCTATTTTAAGTGTTTTCACAAAATTGATTTAAGGAACTATAAAAAGTATAAACAGGGTTTGTTATTTCGCGTAGAAACATACATTATCTTATCACCACATGGTGGTGATGGTTAAGATGCAGATGATGTAGTTTAAAGCTTCCCATTTTTATATAGTTAATCGATGGATAAGAATTATATGGTGCAAATATAGTGAGTAATTGGCAAAATCAAAATTTAACTGGGATTTTTGGGATTGAAGGATTATAGGATGCTTATCAAGTGATACTTAGATAATATGATCTTACAATCTACCAATCTTAAAAAGCACAGTTCAGGCAATAAATGGCTCCATCCTTAAAGCTATAAAGTTTTATCAGTTTTTCCCGTTTCACGATATCATTTAAACTTATCACTTCGTCGTTATCTGAATTGTTGAACCAGATAAGATAGTAACGCTTAACCTTAAAAAAACTCGAATTTGGATTGAAAAGCAAATCAGGCACAGTTACTGTATGCATTCCTGTAATAAAATATATGGCCTCGTCTGCATTGGTATAAAGCGGGGTGTTTTTTTGATGTATTACCGGCCATTTTTTTATGACATTAACAAGTTCTGATTTATTCCAGCTATCACCTGTATAGCCAGGGATGCCATAACCACTTTCGGCGTAATATCGTGCTTTGGCAGCATATAATTCATAAATGCCCACTATAGCAATATATGTTTCGATATTTTTAAGTAGCGGTTTACCTGCATTTTATTTTATCAGGTTCAATACGCTGCTTATCGGCTGGTCGCTATCTATTAATATGCCTTTAACCCCTGCTGCTGTACCCGCTTCAACATCACGTTCGCGGTCGCCAATAAAATAGGATAGGGCAGGGTCAATGTTATACTTTTCAATGCCTTGCAGTAATAAGCCGGGTTTGGGTTTGCGGCAATCACATACACCGGTATAATCGGGATGGTGCGGGCAATAAAATATATCAGTAAATTCAACGCCGTGCTGCAAGTAAGTTTCTTTCAGCTTTTTATGCATTTTAGCTAATTCATCTTCACTGTACCAGCCTTTGGCCAAACCACCTTGATTAGTAGCTATTATTAAAAGGTAGCCACGATCCTGCAAGGTTTTTAATGCTTCAAAATTATCAAGTACAAGAAAGTCTTCCAGTTTACAGATATAATCACCTTGTTCGTGATTTAATACACCGTCACGGTCCAAAAAAACAGCTTTATTCTTCAATGTTGTATAGTATAAATTTTTGCAAAGGTAATAAATAGTTACACCTCTCATTTGTTTTGTCAAACGTGTTAAAAACATAAAAAAAGTATGGTAATTAGTATTTTTCGCATTATTTTACTAATTTAGGTAAGGTTTATAGCCTGTTAAGTTGTTGAAAACGGAGCCGCGGGTGTAAAGTCAATTTTGTTATATTGTAATACAAAAACCAATTTGTTAACAATTTGATAATTTTGAAGCATTAAAATATTATATTATTTAGGATGTCTTAAAAAGTTTAAGAATATTTTAAATTGCCTCGCATAATCCGTAATTTCGTAGTTACACCATATACTATATAAAGGTTTATTTTAAGATGGATCAAACTCAAAGCGATCAAGGTCTTTACAGGCCGGAATTTGAACACGACTCGTGCGGAACTGGATTTATAACCAATATAAACGGCCATAAGTCACACCAGGTAATTGATGATGCTTTAACCATGTTGGAAAATATGGAGCATCGTGGTGCCTGTGGCTGCGACCCGGATTCGGGTGATGGCGCAGGTATATTGATACAACTGCCACATGAGCTTTTTATGGAGGAATGCTCAAACCTGGAGATCAGCTTACCTGAGCCGGGCGAGTATGGCGTAGGTATGATATTTTTCCCTAAGGAGTCGGCTGTTAAAAAGGCATGTCGTACTACTATTGATGCCGCTATTGAAAAATTAGGTTTACATAAATTAGGCTATCGCAAACTGGCTGTTAACTCATCAGTTATTGGCGAAACAGCACGCAGCGCCGAACCTGATGTAGAGCAAATATTTATTGCCCGGCCGCATTCAATTACAAATGCTGATGATTTTGAACGTAAACTTTACGTATTAAGAAGATATATCAACAAAACAGTAACCGAAAGTATGCCTGCTGCGCGCCAGCATTTTTACTTTCCTTCGCTGTCTTGTAAAACTATAATCTATAAAGGTCAGCTAACTACTTATCAGTTGCGTCAATATTACCCAGACTTGACCGATCCGCGCATCGCATCAGGTTTGGCAGTAATTCATTCACGTTTCTCAACTAATACGTTCCCTTCATGGAAGTTGGCACAGCCATTCCGTATGATTGCGCATAATGGTGAGATCAATACCTTAACAGGTAACTTAAACTGGTTCTACTCAGGCTTAAAATCTTACGCTTCTTCATATTTTACCAACGAAGAAATGGAGATGCTGCTTCCGGTAGTTGATAATAACCAGTCGGATTCAGCTTGTTTAGATAACGTTATCGAGATATTACAGTTTACCGGCCGTTCATTACCTCACGTCATGATGATGCTGATACCTGAAGCATGGGACGGTAATGATCAGATGGATCCGCTTAAAAAAGCATTTTATGAGTTCCACGCTACGTTAATGGAGCCATGGGATGGCCCTGCCGCTATCAGCTTTACTGATGGTAAACTGGTAGGCGCTGTGCTTGACCGTAACGGCTTGCGCCCATTGCGTTATACCATTACTGATGACGGTCGCGTTATTGCCGCTTCAGAAACCGGTGTGTTAAAAATTGATGAAAGCACTGTTTTACGCAAAGGCCGTTTACAGCCGGGTAAAATGTTATTGATCGATACCGAGCACGGTAAGATCATCACCGACGAAGAAATAAAACAACAAATAGCCTCTCGTCAGCCTTATGACAGATGGTTGGAAAACTATAAAATAAAACTGGAAGACCTGAGCGAGCCGCGTTTGGCATTTGCTAACCTGAGCGCCGATTCGGTTTTCCGTTATCAGCAGGTGTTTGGCTATAGCCGCGAGGATATTGATACCATTATTAAGCCAATGGCTTTGGATGGTAAAGAGCCTGTAGGTTCAATGGGTACCGACGTACCTTTGGCTATCTTGTCAGACAAACCACAACATTTATCAAGCTATTTTAAGCAGTTTTTTGCCCAGGTAACCAACCCGCCGATAGACCCTATCCGCGAGCGTTTGGTAATGAGCCTGGCTACCTTTATAGGTAACAATGGCAACCTGCTTGATGAAGATAAAATGCATTGCCATTGCGTAACGCTTAAACACCCGATATTAAAAAATCATCAGCTGGAAAAACTGAGGAGCATTGATACCGGTATGTTCCATGCTAAAACGCTGCAAACTTATTTTAATGCTGATGGCAACCCGGGTTCATTACAAAAAGGTATTGAGCGTGTATGCCGTTATGCAGAAGATGCCGTTGCCGATGGTTTTGAAGTATTGATATTATCAGACCGTGCCGTTGATTCAGAGCACGCGCCAATACCTTCGTTATTAGCGGTATCTGCCGTGCATCACCACTTAATTAAAAAAGGTTTACGTGGCGCCGTAGGTATTGTTGTTGAAACCGGCGACGTTTGGGAAGTACATCACTTTGCCTGTTTATTAGCTTTCGGTGCTACAGCAATTAACCCATACCTGGCACAGGCTACCATTGAGAACCTAAAAGAAAGCGGCGCGTTAGAAACATCGCTTGATACTAAATACCTGTTAAAGAACTACGTAAAATCTGTTAATGATGGCTTGTTAAAGATATTCTCAAAAATGGGTATATCAACCTTGCAATCATACCACGGTTCGCAGGTGTTTGAAATATTAGGTTTAAATAAGGATGTTGTAAATAAATACTTTTGTGGCGCGGTTACCCGTATTGGTGGTTTAGGGTTGGATGAAATTGCCCGCGAATCGCTTTGCAAACACCGCATTGGTTTCGGCAGCGCTAAAACCGAGAGCCGTTTATTGCCAGAAGGTGGTATTTACCAATGGAAACGTAGGGGTGAAGAGCACTTATTTAACCCAACTACCGTACATTTATTACAGCACGCAACGCGCAGTAATAGCTACGATGTTTATAAAAACTATGCTAAAGCGATAAATGAACAAACCGAAAAGCACTTCACCATCAGGGGATTGCTTGACTTTGCACACCATCGTGAAGCAATATCAATAGATGAGGTTGAACCGGCAGAAAGCATCATGAAGCGTTTTGCTACCGGTGCCATGTCATTCGGCTCTATCTCGCACGAGGCACACAGTACTATGGCTATCGCCATGAACCGTATCGGTGGTAAAAGTAATACCGGCGAAGGTGGCGAGGATGAAATGCGTTATGAACTAATGGCCAGCGGCGATTCAATGCGCTCGGCTATTAAACAAGTAGCGTCTGGCCGTTTTGGGGTAACTTCAAACTACCTTACCAATGCCGACGAGTTACAAATTAAAATGGCGCAAGGTGCAAAACCGGGTGAAGGCGGACAGTTACCGGGCCACAAGGTTGACGACTGGATAGCTAAAACACGTCACTCAACACCGGGTGTAGGCTTAATTTCGCCTCCTCCGCACCACGATATTTATTCAATTGAAGATTTGGCGCAGTTGATATTCGACTTAAAGAATGCTAACCGTGCTGCACGTATAAATGTAAAACTGGTATCAAAATCAGGTGTAGGTACTATTGCCGCAGGTGTGGCAAAAGCCCATGCCGATGTAATATTAATTGCCGGATACGACGGTGGTACTGGTGCATCGCCAATCAGCTCTGTTAAACATGCAGGCTTACCGTGGGAACTTGGCTTAGCCGAGGCCCATCAAACACTGGTACGCAACAAACTGCGCAGCCGTGTGGTATTACAAACAGATGGTCAGTTAAAAACCGGTCGTGACCTTGCCATTGCAGCCTTAATGGGTGCTGAAGAGTGGGGCGTTGCAACTGCAGCGTTAGTAGCAGGCGGTTGTATTATGATGCGTAAATGTCACTTAAATACCTGCCCTGTAGGTGTGGCTACCCAGGATCCTGAACTAAGGAAACTATTCTCAGGCAAACCTGAGCATATTGTTAACCTGTTCCGTTTCATGACCGAAGAGCTTCGCGAAATTATGGCCGAATTAGGTTTCCGTACCGTTAACGAAATGGTTGGCCGTGTTCAGTTCCTGAAAGTAAAAGAAAACGTGAAGAACTGGAAAGCTAAGAAAGTTGATCTTTCAGGTATCCTTCACCCTGTTAATAATGCTAAAGACATGACCCTTTACAACAGCGAAGCACAGGATCATGGCATGGCTGATATTCTTGACTGGAAGCTGTTTGAAGATGCTAAACCTGCTTTGGCTGATAAAACCCCGGTATTTGGTACTTACGATGTTAAGAATACCGACAGAACAATTGGTACTTTATTATCAAACGAAATATCAAAAGTTTATGGTTCGGCAGGGTTACCTGATAATACCATCAACTACAAATTCAAAGGTTCGGCAGGTCAAAGCTTTGGCGCGTTTGCAACCAAAGGCGTTTCGTTTGAACTGGAAGGCGAGGGTAACGACTACGTAGGTAAAGGCTTATCAGGTGCGCAGTTAGCTATCTATCCTGCTGCTAATGCCAAATTTGTTCCTGAAGATAATATGATCATCGGCAATGTAGCCTTATATGGTGCTACCGCAGGCGAGTTGTTTATAAGGGGCATGGCAGGCGAACGTTTTGCCGTACGTAATTCGGGTGCAACTACCGTTGTTGAAGGTATTGGTGATCACGGTTGCGAGTACATGACCGGTGGTCGTGCACTTATCCTGGGTAAAACCGGACGTAACTTTGCGGCAGGTATGAGCGGCGGTATTGCATGGGTTTACAATCCTGACAATACATTTGCCGAAAACTGCAACATGGAAATGGTTGACCTTGACCCGCTATCTGTAAAAGATGAGGAGCAAATTACCAACCTGTTACGCAAACACGTAAGCTTAACCGGCAGCGAGGTTGCTAAAAAACTGTTAAATAACTGGAACGAAGTATCTACACAGTTTATAAAGGTATATCCGAAAGAGTACAAAAAAGTTATTGAAAAATTAGAATATCAAACTATCAGCTAATAAATAGATGGGAAAACCAACTGGATTTCAGGAATTTGACAGGAAATTACCTCAAAAATTATCGCCTGAAGAACGTGTAAAAAATTACAACGAATTTGAAAGTCTGTATAGCGAGGAAGATTTAAACCATCAATCGGCCCGTTGTATGAATTGCGGTATTCCGTTTTGCCATTCGGGTTGTCCGCTGGGTAATATAATACCTGAGTTTAACGATGCTGTATACAATAAAAAGTGGGAAGATGCCTATCAGATATTAGCGTCAACTAATAATTTCCCTGAGTTTACCGGTCGTATTTGCCCTGCGCCATGCGAATCTGCATGTGTGTTAGGCATTAATAAACCACCGGTAACTATTGAAGAAATAGAAAAGCATATTATTGAGATAGCTTATTCAAAAAACCTGGTGCATCCCGTTGCACCGCTGGTTAAAACAGGTAAAAAAGTTGCCGTAGTAGGGTCAGGCCCTGCAGGTTTAGCTGCTGCCGCACAATTAAGCAAGGCCGGCCATGAGGTAACTGTATACGAACGCGATGATAAAATTGGCGGCTTGTTACGTTATGGCATCCCTGACTTTAAACTGGAGAAATGGGTTATTGATCGCCGTTTAGAGGTAATGGAAAAAGATGGCGTTGTATTTAAAACCAATGTTGAAGTTGGTAAAGATATAGCCGCTGATGAACTGGTACGTAATAACGATGCCGTAGTTTTGGCAGGTGGTTCAACCATTCCGCGTAACTTAAACATACCGGGCCGCGAGTTAAAGGGTATCCATTTTGCAATGGACTTTTTAAAGCAGCAAAACAAACGTGTAGGGAACTCAAAATTTGAGGCCGAAGATATTTTAGCTACCGGTAAAGATGTAGTAGTAATTGGCGGTGGTGATACGGGATCAGACTGTGTGGGTACATCAAACCGCCAGGGTGCAAAATCAGTTAAGCAATTTGAGGTAATGATGCAGCCGCCTGCGCAGCGTACGCAGCACATGCCTTGGCCTACATACCCAATGGTATTAAAAACTACAACCTCACACGAAGAAGGGGTTGACCGTTTTTGGGGTATTAATACCAAAGAGTTTTTAGGCGACGAAAACGGCAATTTAAGAGCCTTAAAAGTAACTGATGTAAGCTGGGAAGTTGATGTAATGGGCCGCCCTATGAAGTTTACTGAGGTTGAAGGTTCTGAGCGCGAGATACCTTGCCAGCGTGTATTCCTGGCTATGGGTTTCTTAAACCCACAATTTGAAGGTGCGTTAGAAAACTTAGGTGTTGAGCTGGACGAACGTAAAAATGTTAAAGCTAAAGAAGGTATTTACCGTACTAATGTTAGCAAAGTATTCTCGGCAGGGGATATGCGTCGTGGTCAGTCGTTAGTGGTTTGGGCAATATCAGAGGGCCGCGAATGTGCACGTAAGGTTGACGAGTTTTTAATGGGCTATTCAACCCTTGAGAGCAAGGATTCAGTAAATCAATTTGAGCAGGTTTTTAATCATTAATAATTTATTATATAAAACTGAAAAGCCGGAGCTATTAACTCCGGCTTTTCAGTTTTATAGCTTTTTGAAGTATTACTAAAAAATGTAAAGTATTAAACAAATAAGAAAATATAATTTGGGGCTAAATAAAATAATTGTTATAATAGATTGATAATCAATTAAAAACCCTAATAATTTAGTTGTGATTAAGCACTTGCTGATATGTGTTATAATTTTATTTATATCATTAATTGCTGTTGCCCAAAAATTCTCTGAAGACCCGTTCAAAAATTTAAAGTTTTCAAATAGTCCTACTGATACGGTTACTATTACAATTGCATACAATGGCATGATAGATACTATTGACCGTAAAAGCCAATCCATCATTAACAATATAAAAATGAATGGGGGTAGGGTAACTAATAACCTTAAACATTCTGTTATTGTAACATTTCCGGGTTATAATACCAAAATAATAGCGCCGGTTGCTAACAATATTGAATTAGCCGATTTAAAAGGAGTAACATTAAATACTTTATTAAATATAAAGTGCGTGGTATACCGTTTTTATTTTTTTGACGGCATCTGCAATTTTTTTTATGTTGACAAGTTAAGCGTTAAAAGGAGTTAACGTTATTTTGCAGGTAATTAAATAACGAGGTATTAATAATATAATTCCAACCCATTGCGAAGTTCTGTTTGTCAAAGTCAGGGTTATCTGCAGGAAAGCTTTCTAAACCCGAGTGTGTTAATTTTAATCGGGTAGTACCGTCTTCATTATCAAATAATTCCCAGCTAACAACAGATTCACCGGCATAGCCTGTGTATTTCCAGGTATGGATTAATTTTTTACCGGGTATTACTTCCTTAATCTCGCAATGGTGCAGGTATTGCATGCCATCTTCAGGGCCACCCTTAAATTCAAACACAAAACCAGCCTCGGGTTTAAAATCCTGCAATTTAAAGTACCACTTTGCCATTTCATTATTGTTGGTAATGGCAGCCCAAACATTACGGGCAGGTGTAGTAAAAGTGGCTTCTACAATAACAGTTTCCTCTTTCATTGACTTTAAATTAAAAATTCAACTTCGCAAAAAAATCCCATAATACAATACCTGCAGAAACCACAACATTAAATGAATGTTTAGTGCCAAATTGTGGTATTTCAATGCAAGCATCAATATTTTCCATTATTTCATCACCTACGCCATTAACTTCGTTACCAAATATCAAAGCATATTTTTCAGTGTCTTTCGGTATAAATTCATTCAGCATAGTGCTGTTTTCGGCTTGTTCAATAGCTATTATGCGGTAGCCGCTATTCCTCAATTCGGTAATGGCATCAAGCGTATGGGTAAAATATTTCCAGTTAACTGATTGTGTGGCACCTAAAGCTGTCTTCTCAATTTCGCGGTGGGGGGGATGCGCTGTAATACCGCATAAATATATCTGTTCAACGGCAAAGCCATCCCCGGTACGGAAAACCGAACCTATATTGTGCATGCTGCGTACATTATCAAGCACCACAACTACGGGTAGTTTTTTCTGTTCCTTAAATTCAGGAACTGATACCCGGTTCAACTCGTCTAACTTTAATTTATGCATACCACTTAAATGGCGCCAACGCCATTGCTTATAATTGTTTTATAAACAGATGGGGCATAGCCAATGCGTTTAATATAATATTTGGTTACCTCATTACTAAAGGATTCAAAATTATCCTTTTTTACCAATGCAATGGCACAGCCGCCAAAACCGGCACCTGTCATGCGTGCTCCGGCCACATTTTTGTTGGTTTGGCAGTATTCAACAATAGTATCCAGTTCTTTAACACTTACTTCGTATTTATCACGCAATGAATAGTGCGATGCATACACCAACTGGCCAAATTGCAATATATCGCCATTGTTAAGTGCTTTTGTGGCTATTTTAACCCGGTCGTTCTCTTCAATTACATGTTGTGCCCTTTTTAATGCATTTGGGCTGGTAATTAAATGCTTATGTGCATTAAATGTATCGGTGTCAATATCACAAAGATAGGTGATGTTGAGTTCCTGGTTAAGCATGTTTAATGCATCCTGGCAATCCTGTGCACGGTCATTGTAGCTTGACTCGGCCAGTTTACGTGGCTTATTAGTATTTATAATAACCAGCTCATATCCTTTAAGATCGCAATTTACTGCCTCATAGGTAAGGTTATTGCAATCAATTAATACGGCTTTATCCTTTTGTCCGAATGCAACCGCAAATTGGTCCATTATACCGCTTTTTAAACCAATAAATTCATTCTCAACTGCCTTGCACATCTTAACAAGGTCGAGTTTTGAATAACCTGCATTAAAAAGCTCATTTAATGCAAATGCAGTTACAATTTCAATAGATGCCGATGACGACAGGCCCGAGCCAATAGGAATATCGCCATAATAAAGCAGATCTAACCCCTGCAGTTTGTGCCCATCCTTTAAAAACGAATTAACAACGCCTAAAGGATAGTTAAACCATTTGTTATCGGTTTTATGATATTCATTCTTTAAAGGAGTATCTAATGTTTCGTCAAAATTTAAGCTTCGCAGGCGCAGTACATTGTCGTTGTTAAAAGAAATTAGCAAATAGGTGCCCATGTTTATTGCACAGGGCATTACCAGGCCTCCGTTAAAATCAATATGCTCGCCAATTAAATTCACCCGCCCAGGCGAGAAGTAAACATTATCAGCAGGTTTGTTATATATGTTG
>JAICMD010000040.1 GCA_025929405.1 Mucilaginibacter sp.
ATTGGTGCTCCAGTTGCTGGCCCTTAAATTTTATCATTTCCAGGTTATCGCCCGGGTCAATTCTGAATTTTGATTGATGGATGATCTCCCCCTCATCAAACTGTTCGCTGGCAAAATGAATGGTTATACCCGATTCTTCCTCGCCTGCGGCTAATATGGCGTTATGCACATGATCGCCATACATGCCTTTGCCGCCATATTTGGGCAACAATGCCGGGTGCAAATTAATTATTTTATTAGGGAAGGCACTTAGTAAGGCAGGCGGTACCAACCATAAAAAACCGGCCAGTACGATCAGGTCAACCTGCAGGGTTTTTAATATCCTGATAACATCATCAGTTTGGTAAAACTCGTGCCTGGTGAATATATGCGATGGTATCTCAAAATTATCAGCACGCTGCAATACGTAGGCCTGCGGATTATTAGTTAATATCAATACAACTTCAGCCTCGGGACTACGCTTAAAGTGCTCCATTATTTTTTGAGCATTTGACCCGGAACCTGAAGCAAAAATGGCTATTCGTTTTTTCATCAAACTATTTTGCTTTCATGCGGTATATGCCAAATATAAAATATTTGGCATTTTATTACTACTTAATTGTAGTTTTTTGACGCACAAATCCATATCGCACAATTGTGCGTGGTGTGGTTACGCTGTAGCTTTGTATATCGCCGGCATCAAGCACCATAGAGTATTGCCCAAGGTTAATAATGCGTGCCAAACCAAAAGGCTTTGATGTACCTGCGGCTGTAGTGTCGCGAGCAGTCATATCGGCATATAAAGTAAGCTTATCGGGCGACAGGCTCCACTTGCCTGATGAATTTTGCGCGATGCACTCGAAATTACTATAGGTACAGGTATTGTCGGCATTAAAGGCAAACACCTGGGTAGAATCGCAGTTGATATTTAAAGTATTGGTTGATATTATAGCATCGCCCAGGTAAACAGTTGCCACTACCGATGCCAATTGCCATTTGCCCGACGTAAACAACGATTCGATAGAGGTTTGCGCCTCCTTTTTACATGAATTGCTTAACAGGTTAACAAGTACCAACCCAAGCACAATAAATAATGGTAGTTTATTTTTCATTAATTACACTGCAAAAATAAGGTATTGCCCGGCAAATGCAGGTAATTATAACTGCTTTAATTGATTATTATTTTTGCAACCTGTTTTTTTACTGTCATTTCGAACCGAGGTACGAAATGACAATTTGATATGCTATCTGCACACCTGCACGTTATTTAGGTTTGCTCAACAAATTAACAAACAACCTGTAAGCGCCCGGTACGCCGGCAGGTAATTCACGGAAAAATGCCAAAGATGTATAAATAAACCTGCCTTTGCCGTAATTAGCGGTAATTAACGAACCATTAAGCGGTGCCTCACCTGCATCGTTCATCTGTAAAACAGCTTTGTATTGCGGGTCAATATTGCTTACAAAATATAAGCCGCGTTCCTGTATCCAGCCGTCAAAATCAGCATCCGTGATCTTATTAGGATAATTCAATACCGGGTTTTGCGGATCCAAAAAGGTAACCTTTGCAAACTCGTCTGTTACGCGCAGGTTTTCAGGGCGGAAAGGGTAAGGGCCAATTTGCGGCACAACGATTCGGTTGTTATTATTGTACTGTACCAACAGGTTGCCACCATTTTTTACATAAGCCAATAATTTTGGTTGTTCAACTGCCAACCGCAGGTTTACATTGTAGGCGCGTACACCGGTTATAATAGCATCATAAACAGAAAGATCGCCGTTTAAAATTTCGTTTTCGGTAAGCTGGTGCACATCATAGCCAACCTGGGCAAGGGCTTCAGGAACAAAATCGCCTGCACCTGCAATATAGCCTAATTTTTTGCCTGCAATTTTCAGATTTACATTGATGGCCTTTGCCTGCGACGGCGGGAACAGCGTAATAGCCGGTACATGATCATACCTGATGCGCTGCACACCCATCGAATAATCTTTACCATTTACGGTAGTAACCGCTATCAGGTCACTGATCTTAGGCTGCATATTTGTTGGTGTTACCTGGAAGGTAGCTATCCATTCTTCGCCGCGCTTTTTATCGGCAAAATCAATTTTTTCAGGGGCTATTTTCCAGCCTGCAACCGGCTTAATAGCAATACTACCGCTTGCGTTGGTAAACGCTTGCAATTTAACCTGTACTGATTGCGGTTGCTGTGTATTGAAAATATAATTCTTGTTAGTGATATCCGCAGCTACAGGGGGGCCAATCTCTAAAGGCTGATAAACCTCTCCCCTAACCGGATCGACATATTTATAATATAACCTGCGCTCGTAAGTAATAGGTTTGCCTGCAATACTAAATTCATAAGTTACCGATGGCAGATCGAGGTTCTCGGGATTCCCTACTTTCAGCGGGTCATTGATAGTGTAAATACCGATCGGATGGGGCGACTCCAACCAGTAAGGCTGAGTATATTTATCGGCTATGGTTGTACCATTAATTGTTTGTACAGTATTGGTAGGAATAACTTTACCACCATCAAATCGCTGTATATTATGATGATCATCAATACTGTTTAATTTCACCTGGTCGTTAAAACGGTCAAGCACCTGCGAGCGTATTTCTATCTGATCGCCAATGGCATAAGTTGGTTGTACGGCATAGCTTTCAAACCATAAACCCGCACAAGCTGCGATGAGGTCCTTTAGTTGTTTGGTCTTTTGTTCGCGCCAATAGGCGTCGCTTACTTTTTCAACCTCGCCCAGCAACTGCACCAATGCCGGTACTGATGCGCTTGGATTTGCGCCGTCAAAATTCTTTTTTATTTCAGCAAGTTTCGCAGGAATACCTTCGCCGCCTTTCACTCTTGTCCAGGTAGTATTTACCCCGTCCATCAGGTCGGTTTTGGGGGCCTCGCCTAAAATGGTTCCAAAATTTTCAAATGAATCGCCACGCTGTTTAGCGGTACCAAACCCTTGTGTTTTATGGTTCGATCGGCTGTCGGCAGCAACCTCGCCGTATCCCTTACCTATTAATGGATTGTATACACCCACATTAACTTTGAACGGTGCGTTACCGTTTATTGAGTTAACCAATAACCGTTTGGCTTGCCAAACCTGTACGTATTTTAACTGTTCGGGATATTTGGTTGAGTCGGCAGCCAATGTAAATGCCTCCTGCGCCAATATTGCCGATGAGGTATGGTGCCCGTGCCCACCACTGCCATCAGTAGCAAAACGGCATATAATAACATCGGGCCTGAACTTGCGTATCACCCAAACCACGTCGCCCAGCACCTTTTCTTTATCCCATATTTTTAAGGTTTCTTCCGGCCCTTTTGAAAAGCCGAAATCATTGGCACGGGTAAAAAACTGTTCGGCGCCATCAACCCTGCGGGCAGCCAGCAGTTCCTGCGTGCGTATCAATCCTAATAACTCGCTTTGTTCATTTCCTATTAAATTCTGCCCGCCATCGCCGCGCGTCATGGCCAGATAACCGGTGCGGTAATGCTTCTCCTGGGCCAGATAGGCTAAGAACCTGGTGTTTTCGTCATCCGGGTGCGCGGCAACATATAGTACGCTGCCCAGCACGTTCAAATTCTGAAAATTTTGCTCAATGGCTATCCTGTCGGCAGGCGGTGCCGTTTGTGCAAATGCGGGTAAAACTGCCAGCAGTAGCAGGATATTTAACAGGCTACGTTTCATAGAAAATAATCAGGTGATATAAAAGCTTGATTTGTAACTCAATAATAAAACAAATTCTTAAAAAATGTGTAATAATTATAAAGAGTTAATCATTTGATTAATTTTTTATTGTTGATAATCAAACGATTACGAAAAAGCTGTAAGAATTATTTTACATTAATCAATCGTTTGATTAATTTTGTGCAGGATTTAAGGAAATGGATAAAGATAAAATCGACAAAAAGGACCATATTCTGGATGTAGCGGAACGCGTGTTTTCAGATAAGGGTTTTGATGGTGCTTCTACCCGTTTAATATCGGGTGAAGCCGGGGTTAATATGGCCATGCTTAATTATTATTTTGGCTCGAAAGAGGGATTATTCCTGGCCATATTTCAGCGTAAAATAGCCAACTTCCAGAACGTGCTGCAAAACCTGGGGAATGACGAAAGCATAAGCGCCTGGGATAAAATGCAGAAGTACGTTGAAATGTATGGCGAAAAAGTGGTAACCAATAATTGCTTTCAAAAATTGCTTTACCGCGAAATGGGCATGAACCGGGGTAACGACTTATCAGACAAATTACGTGACCTGCTAATGAAAAACGTAACCGAACTGGATAAGATACTGCGGGAAGGTATTGCCAACGGTGAGTTTAAAAAAGATATTGATATAGCTATGGTAATAGCCACTTTATACGGCACTAAAAATTATATCCTTAATACCCCATTAGTGGCATCGGCATTGCTGGGATATGACATTCAGGATGATAAAATGATAGAGGAAAAGCTGAAGCCGCAAATAAAATCGTACATGAAAAACTTGCTAAAATCTTACTTACTAAATGACAATGAACACAAAAACTAACAACTACCTCAATTATTATAAACATGCCCTGATATTATTGCTGGCAGCTTTTTTTATAAGCTTTACAGCAACAGCACAGGACAGAACCATAACTATTGACGAGGCTATAAAACTTGGACTGGATAACAGCAAGGTTTTAAAGCTATCGCAATCAAAAATTGACCAGGCCGTAGCCGAGTACAACCAAACCAAAGACCGTAACCTGCCAACAGGCGGTGCCAGCTTTGCTTATAACCGGGCGCAAATACCTGCCAACAAGTTAAACTTTGGCAGTCAAACCATTGCTTTACCAACCAGCGCCAATGCTTACCTGGGCATAGTATCATTAAATGAAACCATTTTTGGTGCACATAAATACCGTTACGCGCTTGAATCAACTAATCTGCTTACCCAGATAGCCAGGCTGGATGCGGTAAAAGACAAGGATCAGATTACGTACGACATTATAAGTTCATACTACAACTTGTATAAAGTGTTGCAGAGCCAAAAAGTGGTTGCCCAAAATTTGGCTACTATTGACCAGCAAATACACCAAGCACAACGCTTTTTTGAGCAGGGATTGGTTACCAAAAATGATGTGTTACGTTTTCAATTGCAACGTTCAAATATTGAACTGACCGGTATTGATTTGGAAAGCAACCGCAAAATAATAAATTACAGCCTTGATATTTTATTGGGCCTGCCCGAAAGTACACAGTTAAAAATTGATCAGATAACGGATGCTGAAAAACCGCTTGCGCCATTAGCCAGTTATCTTGATAGCGCCATGAGCAACCGCCAGGAAATTGCACAGTTAGATTTGCGCAATAAAGTGGCCGAAACAAATCTGAAAGATGTAAGGGCCAATACCCTGCCAACTTTATCTGCATCGGCAGGTGGTTATTATGTTGATGTATCGGGCAACCCGCTGCCAAAAAGCGGAAACTTTATTACGCCTATAACAGTAGGTTTAACCGCATCATGGAACTTTAGCTCGTTATGGTACAATAAAAATAAAATCGCGGCAGCAAAAATACAGCAAAACGAAATAGGCATTAATAAAGGCATCACCATTGATAATGTAAAAAACGAGGTGAACCAAAACTATCAGAACTACTTAACAGCTATTAACAAGATAAAACTGCTGCAAACATCAATTGAGCAGGCAGGTGAGAACAATAATATTTTAACATCAAAATACAGAAGCAATATAGCTTCGGCTACTGACAGGGCCGATGCCGAAACCCTGCTTTACCAGGCACAAATAAACCTTGAACTGGCTAAAGCCGATGCCGGCCTTGCGTACTACACCCTACTGAAATCAACCGGAAAACTAAATAAATAACAACCAACACACAATTATTAGCAACACATAATAAAATGGCAAAAGAACACTCAACTCAAGAAAACACAACGCAAAAAAAACCTAATAAAGTAATCCCCATTATTTTAGGAGTGATACTGTTAGGCGGTTTATTATTTGGCGTAAAAGAATATATATACTACGGTAAACACGTAGATACTGATGATGCACAGGTTGACGGCGACATCAGTCCGGTTGTAACCCGTGTAGGCGGTTATGTTGATAGTATATACTTTGAAGAAAACACGCACGTAAACAAAAACCAGGTACTGGTAAAAATTGACGACCGCGACCTGAAAGTTAAATTAGAGCAGGCACGTGCCGCACAGGTTGGCGCCAGCGCAGGTGTAAATGTAGGCCAATCGCAAATTTATACTACTGCTTCAAACTCGGCTGTTGCAAAGGCACAAGTTGAATCGGCACAGGCACGTTTGGATAAAGTAAATAAAGACTACCAGCGCTATGCCAATCTGGTAAAGGACGGATCAATAACCCAACAACAGTTTGACCAGGCAAAATCAGATTTGGAAGTAGCACAGGCCAACCTTAATGCAGCTAAAGACCAATATAAGGCAGCTGTTGAACAGGTAAGCACAACCCGCAACCAATTAGCCGTTACCAATACCGGCGTAAACCAACGCCAGGTTGATGTTGACTTTGCTAAATTGCAATTAAGCTATGCCAGGGTTACTGCACCTGCAAGCGGTATCGCTTCAAAAAAGAATGTACAATTAGGTCAGTTAGTGCAAGCCGGGCAAACCTTGTTTTCAATTGTTAATGATAGCAGCTTATATATTACTGCCAACTTCAAAGAAACACAATTAGAGAAGATACGCAACGGCCAAAAGGTAGATATTGATGTTGATGCCTATCCTGATATGAAATTACGGGGCGAGGTATACAACTTCTCACCGGCCACAGGCGCTAAATTTTCATTGCTTCCGCCTGATAATGCTACCGGCAACTATGTAAAGGTAGTACAACGTGTGCCTGTTAAAATTAAAATTAACGGCAGTAAGGAAGATATTGCCAAACTACGCCCGGGCATGAGCGTGAATGTATCTGTTGTTATTAAGGAATAGTTGAGATAGTTCATGGATCATAGTTCATAGTAAATGACCGTGATCCATGAACTACCACCCTATTAATAAATTCGGTTTCAATTCATAGTGAACATCTATGAACTATGAACCATTAACTATGAACTAAATAAAATGGCTGAAAAAGGCTTTAAAAAATGGATCATTACTATTACGGTTATCACGGCTTCGTTACTGGAGCTGATTGATACCACTATAGTAAACGTATCCTTACCGGATATACAGGGTAACCTGGGCGCCACTTTAGAGGATATTGCCTGGGTAGTTACAGGTTATGCGGTTGCAAACGTAATTATACTCCCCATGTCGGGATGGCTTGGCAGCCGTTTCGGGCGGAAAAACTATTTCCTGACTTCCATCATCGTATTTACCATTGCCTCGTTTTTATGCGGTAATGCGCATAATCTTAATGAGCTGGTTATATTCAGGATACTGCAGGGTATTGCAGGCGGCGGGTTAATATCAACCGCGCAAGCTATATTGTTAGAAACCTGGCCGCGCGAAGAGGTAGGTACCGCAACGGCCCTGTTTGGTTTAGGCGCGGTAGTTGGCCCAACCGTTGGCCCAACCATAGGCGGCTTTATTACTGACCATGCATCATGGCGCTGGATATTTTATGTAAATATTCCTGTAGGTGCCGTTGCCTCGTTTTTAACATATACTTATGTAAATAAAACACCCAAAGAGGCTAAGGGCAAACCTATTGACTGGTGGGGCATTGCATTACTGGCTATTGCAGTTGGTAGCCTGCAAACAATACTGGAAAAAGGCGAATCGGAAGATTGGTTTTCTAAAACTTATATCATCGTATTAACCGCAACCGCTATATTGGGAACTTTACTATTTATATGGCGCGAATTAAGTATTGACTATCCAATAGTAAACTTCGGGATACTACGGCACCGAAGTTTTGCGGTAGGTATGTTCACCTCGTTTATATTAGGGTTTGGCTTATATGGATCAGTATTTGTATTCCCGATATTTTGCCAAAACCTTTTAGGGTTTACTGCGCAGCAAACCGGCGAAATACTGTTTCCCGGTGGTTTATGTACTATTATAATGATGCCTTTTATCGGCAAAATGTTAAACCGAGGCGTACCTGCCCAACTAATGGCAACTGGCGGATTGATATTGTTTTTTGTATTTACTACGATGTTAAGCAACTCAACCCTAAGCTCGGGCACAGGCGACTTTTTTTGGCCGCTGGTAATACGCGGCGTAGGTATGGCGCTGTTATTTATACCGCTTACTACTTTAGCAATTGCTGATTTACAAGGGCCTGAAATTGGCCAGGGAACGGGTTTAAACAATATGATGCGCCAGTTAGGCGGTGCATTTGGTATTGCTACATTAACTACATTAATACATCTGCGCCAAGGTTATCACCGCAGTATTTTAATTGAAAATATTAATCCTTATAACCCTGCCTATGTACAACGTTTTAATATGTACATGCAAAGCTTTTTAGCTAAGGGTAAATCAATGATAGATGCTACCCACATGGCTTATGGGGCAATGGAAGGTACAGTAATTAAACAAACCCTGTTACTAACTTATACTGATGCTTATTATGTATCAGGTTTGGTAATGCTGTTTTCAATACCATTACTTTATTTGCAGCCATTTAAGAAAAATTTAAAGGCTGCTGCAGATGCACATTAAAATAAAAGCCGTTCCCCCTATGAAAAGGAACGGCTTTATTCCAAAAAATAACAATTAAATTTTATTCCATCCTCACTATATCTAACAAAAACGTAGGATTTAGGAATGTTTAAATCTTAGCTATAAAATTAAAATTTTTAATTTACAAAAACCTAAATTTTATTTCTTTTTAATTGTAAAAATTTCATTTGGCATTAAATGTCAAAATACCGGCTGATAGATAGCTAATTATAATTTATAGCTATAAAGTTTACAGTAAAAAACCTGTTATATTTAGCAATGGGTGTTATGCAAAGTGTACTTAACTGGTGGCAGCAGCAATCATGGCTTGAAATTACCGGCGTAATAACCGGCTTACTTTGCGTTTACCTGGCTGCAAAAAATATTATCTGGAATTGGCCGCTGGCAATAATCAGCGTTAGCATTTACATATTTATTTTTTTTGAAGCCCACCTGTTTGCCGATATGGGCCTGCAGTTTTATTTTTTAGCAGTAAATATTTATGGCTGGTATTTTTGGAGTAAAAAACCCACCGAGCAGCAAAAGGCTCCTGTTGTTGCTATAACTAAACGCGAGGTATTGTTTTCGGTAACAGCTATTATAATTTTCACTTTTATATTAGGCTCTGTTTTAAAATATACTACAGCCTCCTACCCTTATCTGGATAGCTTTTGTACAGCCTGTAGTTTGGTTGCACAGTTTTTTATGGCCCGTAAGGTTATTGAAAACTGGCTTTTATGGGTTTTTGTAGATATTATTTATACAGGTATTTATATATTTAAGGGTCTGCAGCTTACTGCGGTAATGTATGGCATATATGTAATAATTGCACTGATAGGTTATTTTGATTGGAAACGAGATTACCAGAAACAGATGAACTAATTTGAATGAATAAATCCGAAATCGAACATCCGAAATCAGAAATAATAAAAATAGCTGTAGTTGGGCCTGAATCTACCGGCAAGTCAACCATGTCGGCTTATCTTGCCAAACATTATAATACCGTTTGGGTGCCCGAATATGCACGTGAATATTGTGAAAAATTAGCTTCGCCCCCAACATGGCAGGATGAGATCAATATGTTTGAGGGACAACTGGCACTCGAAAAGGAATATCTGCCCAAAGCCAATAAAATATTAATTTGCGATACCACCTTTATTACAGTAAAGATATGGAGCGACCAGATGTTTGGCCAATCGCCCCAGCAGGTATTGGATGCATTGCCTGATTATTATTACAATCTTTATTTATTGCTGGATATTGACTTACCCTGGCAAGACGACCCCCTGCGCGATTTCCCTACCATGCGCGAACATTTTATGCAGGTGTGGCATAATGAACTACAGGCGCTTAATGCAAACTACGTTGTAATAACAGGAACGGGACAGGACAGGTATAATAGCGCTGTTACTGCTGTAGATAGTTATTTGTTAGGAATTGTCTGAATCAGGGTTTATAAGATTAGAGGATGTTTTGATTATACGAATCCTACTATCAAAAAATCCTTTTAATCTTAGTTCGGACAAAATATTTCCATTTCCGTGCAACGTTTTACTCCCCCATGCGTCATATAACTTTGAAAGCTGAAAAACTTGGAAGCCGCATTTGTTGACAAACATTACAACCTGGTTGTTGAATGTAAGCAGGGAAGCAAAAAAGCCTGTTATGAGTTGTACCGATTGTATTCGAAAGCGATGTTAAACGTCGCCTTTCGCATAGTGGGCAATATTGGCGATGCTGAAGATGTTTTACAGGAGGCTTTTTTAGATGCTTTCAGCAAGTTAAAAGATTTTAGGCAGGAAACTACTTTTGGCTTATGGCTTAAACAGATAGTAATACACCGGTCGGTAAATTTATTACGGAAGCGCAAAGTTGAATGGGTTGAATTTGAAGCCGGCGAGTTTGAGCATATACCCGAGGCAGAAGCAGATGACAACGATGAATTGCAGTACAATGTTAAACTAATAAAAGCTGCAATGGCCCAATCGCCCGAGGGCTACCGTGTGGTTTTATCATTATACCTGCTTGAGGGCTATGACCACGAAGAAATAGGGCAAATACTAAATATTGCCGAAAATACATCACGAACACAGTTTTTACGCGCCAAACGAAAATTACAGGCGCTTATTACAAATAAACAGTAAAATGAGTAACCGATTAGAAGAGTTTGTAAAAGCAAACCGGGAAGAATTTAATGACATTGAGCCATCAGATGATTTATGGACCCGCATTGAAACAGAACTGCCGAGCTATCTTGTTCATCAAAAAAAAAATGAAGCCAAAACGTTTTCATTAGGCTTTGTATTGCGTATAGCAGCAACCGTTATTGTGGTAATGGGTGTTGGCTTTGTGCTTTATTTACGCAATCAAAACAACAACAAAATAAATTACGCAAGCATTAACCCTGTATATGCCGAGCAACGCGTACAGTATACCCGGTTAATAGCCAATAAACGTACCGAATTACGGACCATGGCTCAAGCTGACCCGGAGTTATATAAAGAATTTAGTGCCGAAACTACCAGGATGGATTCAATATACCGCAAATTAAATAACGACCTGGCTACAAGCCCTAACCCCGAACTGGTATTACGCGCCATGATTAAAAACCTGGAAATACAAACCGAAGTACTTAATCAGCAATTAAACATTATTGAGGAGTACAACAAATCAAAAAAACAAAATGAGAACAAAAATATTTAATACCACGATGGCTATATTGGCCGTTATGCTTACTGCAAATTCATATTGCTTTGCAGGTACAGCAGGTTTATATGTTTTAGACCCCACGAATGTTACCGTTGCCGATCCGCTTAATATAAATGCGCATATTATTAAATCGGCAGGCGGTACTTTTACATTAATTGATGCTACCAGTAAGCACCTGCATTTAAAGGCAAAGGATATTGAAACATTAAATAACAGTACAGTTGGAAATGATAACATTATCCCGCCAGATGATAACAAACAGGAGCAAAACGACAAGAATACAGATGATAATGATGCCGGCCAAAAAGTTAAAAATTACAGCAAAAGCTATACTGCCGATGCCGGTACCCGCCTGGATATTGATAACAGGTACGGAAAGGTAAGCGTAAAAACATGGGCCAAAAATGAGTTTAAGGTTGATGTACAGGTTAAAGTATTGGCCGATAAAACCGATGATGCCAGTAACTTGCTTAACAGTATAACCATTACCGACAAAAAACAAGGTCAAACTGTATTTTTTAAAACCGCTATTGATAAGGAGACATCTATAGTAGCCGGTCGCAATAACTTCCGTAAGGTTGAGATAAACTATATAATTTATATGCCTGCTAAAAATGCTTTAAGCATTACCAATAAATTAGGAGATATTGAGCTGCCCAGCCTAAATGGTAAAGTAGTAGTTAATTGCTCATTTGGCGACCTGGTGGCCAAATCGCTTACCAACCCGGGTAATATTATTAAAGTAAGTTATGGTGATGCCCGTATAGCGAGCCTGAGAGCGAGCGACCTGGATATAACTTCAGGAACGCTTACTTTAGGATGGGCTGATAAATTAAATGCCGCTATGAAATACAGCTCAGCTAAAATTGGTAAAATATCAACTTCAGGTGTTATTAATGTAAAATATGGCGCAGGCCTGCAAATTGCCGATATTGATAAAAATCTGAAGAACCTGATGGTTAATTCTAACTACTCTGCAGTAAAACTGGGCATTGCTGATAATGAAAATGCCGATTTTGATATTACCATGCATTACGGAACTTTTAACCCCGGCAATAAGCCTGTTAATATATCAAAAGGGGCAAGTCCCGAAGATCAGCGCTGGAACCCTACGCAAAACTTTAAGGGCCATGTAGGTAAAGGGGATGTAGAAAGGATGATCAGCATTAATTCTAATTACTCGATAGTGAAATTTGAGTAATTTTTAGAATCAAGAAACAAGAGTCAAGAATCAAGACTTATTGAATTGTCTATGTGATTAAGTTCCATAAAAATCTTGGCTCTTGACTCCTGCTTCTTGGCTCTAAAATCAAAATACCCGGCACAATAACCCCTTCAAATACTCCCCTTCGGGGAAGGATGAACGTATGGGATGATCCTCGGGCTGGCAAAACTGGTAAATAAACTGTACCTGTTTACCCGCATCCAAAGCGGCCCAGGCCAAAACCTGTTTAAAGCTTTCCATATCCATAGCGCCCGAACAGGAGAAAGTAGCCAGCAATCCACCTTCGTTTAATAATAGCATAGCCAAACGGTTAAGGTCTTTATACGCTCGTGAGGCCCTGTCCAAAGCCGAGCGTGATGGAGCATACTTTGGCGGATCTAAAACAATTACATCAAACTTATCGCCATTATCCTTAAATACACGCAGTTGTTTGTTAACGTCTGATTGTATAGCGTTGTGTTTTGTACTATCTAATTTGTTAAGCTTTATATTCTCTTTCAGTGTTTCAATAGCCAGGGCCGAACTATCCACGCTGGTTACGGCTGCTGCACCATTAAGCAGACTGTTAAGCGTAAACCCGCCGGTATAACTAAAGCAATCCAATACTGTTTTACCTTTAGTATAGTTTGCCAGTATACGGCGGTTATCGCGCTGATCACAGTAAAAGCCTGATTTTTGCCCTTCAGCAATATTTACATTGTATAAAATTCCGTTTTCAAGCACTTCGACAGATTCAGGCGGCGTTGTGCCTGACAATACCGTATTGGTGGTTTCCAAACCTTCATGCTGCCGCGATGATGCATCGCTTTTATCAAAAATACTTTCGGGGTTTAGCAGGTTTTGAAGCTCATCAATAATTACCGGCATCACCTTTTCAATACCTGATGTAAGCACCTGCACGGCTAAATGATTGGCATATTTATCAACTATTAATCCCGGCAGGTAATCAGCCTCGCTAAATATTAAACGGCAGGTATTGGTTTGGCCACTACTTAACAGCTCTGCGCGACTATTTACGGCTACTTTAACTTTATTACGAAACCAGTTATCATCAACAGCAATACCCTCGTTCCACTCCAGCAAACGCAATGCTACCCTTGATTGATGATTATAAAAGCCATAAGCCATAAATTCGCCCTTAGCATTTTTCAAACGGACTATATCGCCATTAGCAGGTTTACCTTTTACCACCTCAACAGCACCCGAAAACACCCAGGGATGCCTTTGTATAACTGCCTTTTCCTTACCCTTTTTTAATATCACATCAATCATGGCTGCAAAGGTATAATTTTTAGTTTTACTCACCCGGTCATCGCTGCGCTAATCGGGATGAGTCACCCCGTGCGCTAATAACAAGAAAGCCCCCGAAATTCGGAGGCTTGCCTGTTAGTATGTATCAATTAATATTAGTTTACACTAAAGGTATTGGTAAATTTAGCACCATCAGGTGTATACCCACTAATGGTAATCATACCATCCCTGGTATTGGTTATTGCTTTATCAATATCGCCTACATTATTTATAGGTTGTTTGTTAATACCGGTAATTACCGAACCTGTTGGTATATCAGTCTGCTCAAACATGCCACCCTCACGCACCTGGGTAACGGTTACGCCGCCATTTACATGAAACCTTGCTTTTTGTGCGGCAGTTGCAGGCATAAAGCTTGCGCCTAACTTATTATATAATTCAGCAGATGACCTTGTTCTGTTTGCTGCAGTACGCGGAGTTGTGTTACCCGACTCAGCTTTAAGGGTTACAGTAAAGTTCTTTTCAGCACCATTGCGCAATACAGTTAAGTGTACTTTATCGCCTGGTTGTAAACGGGCCACATGTTCCTGTAGGTCTGATGATTCATAAATGGTATTACCTTCAACCTTGGTAATAATATCACCTTTTTGTAAACCTGCCTGTTCCGCACCGCTGCCTGCTACTACATTACTAACATATAAACCAACGTTTTTGCTGGCGTGTAATTCTTCCGCATTGTCATCATTCAGCTCTTGGAAATTAACACCAATATAACCGCGTTTAACAGCACCATATTCTTTAATATCATTCAGCACTTTTTTAGCCAGGTTAATAGGTATTGCAAAACCATATCCTTCGTATGATCCAGTGTGCGATGCAATGGCAGAGTTAATACCAATTAACTCCCCTTTAGTGTTAACCAAAGCGCCACCGCTGTTACCGGGGTTAATAGCAGCATCAGTTTGTATAAATGATTCAATGCCTTTTCTTACGTTTTGTTGCGGGTCATTTTGTTGCGGCTGCCTGCGCATACGGCCACCAAAACCACCAAACGGACTCATTTGCTGCTGATCATCATCCTGCCCAATAATACCAATTGCACGGCCTTTTGCGCTAACAATACCGGCGGTTACAGTTGATGTTAAGTTAAAAGGATTACCTACAGCCAATACCCACTCGCCTACTCGTGCATCGTCAGAGTTGCCTAACTTAACAATAGGCAGATTGGTGGCATCAACTTTAATTAAGGCCAAATCGGTATTAGGGTCGGTACCTATTACCTTAGCTTTAAATGAACGGTGGTCGTTCAAAGAAACTTCAATTTTATCCGCCTTGTCAACCACGTGGTTATTGGTAACAATATAACCATCAGGAGAGATTATCACACCCGAACCTGAGGCCCTTTGAGGGGTATTGTTGCGTGGCATACGCTGACCAAACAGATCGCCAAACATTTGCTGCATCTGATCATCCTGATCGTCATTAGCTGTAGCACTGTAAGTAGTACGTATATAAACTACCGCCGGAGTTACCGCCGCTGCAGCCTGTGTAAAATCAACCTCACCGGCTGATGAAGTAATATTACCTAACTCCTTGTTGCTGGCAAAATAAACTTTTTGTTTATCGTCAAAACTCATGTTGTCGGCATATTTGTTTTCAAACACCTTGTAGGTGCCCAGTGCCATAGCACCGCCAACAAATGCCGTTAATAATGTTAAACCAAACTTTTTCATATTATTTCAATTCTTTTATTTGCTCACTTTATAAATGCTACTTTTAGCACTTCAAATTTAATACCATATAGACGTCATAATCAATATTAAGGTATGTATCTTAATGTTAAAAAGTGTTAAATTTAAATTTAAGCACCGTAGCTTTGCTCGTGTGGTTGCGTTTATGTGCTAAGTTGCTAATAATTAATTGTTAAAACTGTGAAATTACATTTTTATAAATACCAGGGCGCGGGGAACGATTTTATTTTGGTTGATAACAGAAAAAACACGGTTGATC
>JAICMD010000293.1 GCA_025929405.1 Mucilaginibacter sp.
CGGACACTCGTGGTACACTTTGTAAACCCACATCCGGGACAAGCTAAATTATTGCTTTGTTAATTATCACTAATTCATGTAATGATATCGAAGCCTCCACCGTAAGCAAAATATTACAACTGTCATTTCTACCTTTAATTGCTAATTAATAGCTGATTGGGTACATTGGCAAAACCAATTATTCAACTTATTAATTTTTCTGACACCAAAACTTATTTAAATGGGTAAGAACAATAACTTTAACTTACACAGCCGAAGAGATTTTTTGGCCGGTGCCGGTGCGCTGGCGGGGCTATCCGTATTGGCATCATTGCCGGGTGCCGGTTTTGCCGAACAATTAGGCATTAAACCTGCAGGTTTAACCGTAAAGCAGGTAATAGATGCTGCTTTAAGCGAAACTGAGACGCTTCCAAAAAGCGTGGACAAATTAATTATAGGTAACCCGGATCAGGAGGTTACAGGAATTGTAACTACCACGTTTCCTACAATCGATGTGATCAACAAAGCTATAAAGGCCGGGGCCAATATGATCATATCGCACGAAGGCGCGTTTTATATGCATGATGATCAACCCGCCTATCTTAAAGAAAGTGATGTTTGTAAATATAAAACAGATCTGCTAACAAAAAATAATATAGCTATATGGCGCTTTCATGATAGCTGGCACGCTCACAAACCTGATGGTATAGTTTATGGTAATTTGGTTAGCCTGGGTTGGGCGAAATACTATAATCCGGCAAAACCCAGAATGATAACTTTGCCGCAACCCATGACAGTTGCAGCAATTATTGCATTGTGCAAGAAAAAGATCAATGCTCCGCAAGTACGCCTTATCGGCGAATTGAACAAGCCTTGTAAAACCATATATTTTGCTCCGGGTGCTGTATTAAGTGCCGAGCAAATTCCCGATATTCAGAAAGAGAAGCCCGATTTGATATTGAGCGGCGAATCGCGCGAGTGGGAAACCTGCCAGCGCGTTCGTGACGGATTGGCCATGGGTTTAAACACCAAACTGGTTATACTGGGCCATGATGTTAGCGAAGAAGCCGGTATGGATTATGCGGCTGCCTGGCTGGCACCAAAAGTTAAAGGGGTTAAAGTCACCTATATTGCAGCAGGCACGCCCTTTCAATATGTTTAATTATTTAAGACATCAAAAAAATGGATATAAATAAAAATTCGACCGCAAAACCTGCCACCTATACCGTAAGGCAAGTGGTGGACGCAATGTTGAGCGAAGGCTCCATCAGGACAAACACCCGGACGGTTGACCAGTTACGCTCAGGTAGCTGGGATACCGAAGTTACAGGTGTAGTAACTACCATGT
This sequence comes from Mucilaginibacter sp., assembly GCA_025929405.1. Taxonomy (GTDB): domain Bacteria; phylum Bacteroidota; class Bacteroidia; order Sphingobacteriales; family Sphingobacteriaceae; genus Mucilaginibacter. Next base: position 1,328 of record JAICMD010000293.1, read on the forward strand.
TCCCTACTATTGACCTGATAAATAAAACAATAAAGGCAGGCGCCAATATGATCATTGCGCACGAAACGCCTTTTTTTAATAATAACGACCAAACCGACTGGCTAAAGGACGATGAAGTTTTTAATTATAAAATGGATCTGCTTAATAAGCATAAAATAGCTATACATCGTTTTCATGATAATTGGCACGGTCATCAGCCTGATGGCATAATTTGGGGCTGTTTGTTAAAAATGGGATGGGATAAATATTACGATCCTAAAGTACGTAACATGATAACCCTGCCTGAACCTATGCTTTTAGCCGATATTGTTAAAAAAGCCAAACAAGTAATGGATATACCTTCTGTAAGGGTGGTAGGCGATTTGAAGCAGCCCATACGCACTGTAATGTTTTGCTTAGGTTTTACAGGAATAGGTAATATATCAAAAACAAAGCCCGACCTGGTTATGAACGGTGAAACATCCGAAACCCAGAACGTAGAAGAAATACGCGATGGCAAAACCATTGGCGAAAAGGTAAACCTGCTAACACTTGGTCACTCGGTAAGCGAAGAGCCGGGCATGGTATGGTGCGCTAAATGGCTGGAGCCAAAATTACCTGGCCTTAAAATTACGTCTATTCCAAGCGGCAACCCGTTTACTTTTGTGTAAAAGCTTTATTGATGTTTTATTGTGGGGCCTCTTCAATTTGAAGGGGCTTTTTTGTTTAAAAGCTGTTCCATTTTTTGTGAGAGGAACACCCCGAACACTATAGAACACTTATTTGGACGCATAGCTGGTTGAAGTTTAGCGTAGCGTAACTTCGACCTAAAATATGTTAAGCTGAAAGCTTAACTCTTCGATTTGCTAGTAACAATCAAAAAGGCAAAAGAAAGGGCGAAAACTATAAATGCATTTATTCTTCATTTGGAATAATTGTGGTCTTTAAAATTAATTGATAAAATTCGAGATCTAACCAGTTGGAAAATTTATATCCTACTTGCTTTATTTTACCGCAATATTCAAATTCATAAATTTTATGAAGCTTAATACTTGCCTCATTAGCCGAATCGATGCCCGCGATCAAACAATGATAACCTTGGTTTACGGCATTTTCAATAATTTTCTGAAGTATGATTTTTCCTAATCCTTGTCCTCTATAATTCCTGTGAATATATAGTGAATGTTCAACTGTATATTTATATGCAGGCCATGCTCTGAAAACGCCATAGCTCCCAAACCCTAATAGTTGATTTTGTTCATCTATTATTCCTATTACCGGATATTTACTTTTTTCTTTATTTTCAAACCAAGATTTCATGCTTTCCATAGTTCTCGGTTTATAATCATACAAAGCTGTCGAATTTATAATAGCATCATTAAAAATATCAAGTATTTGATTTGAATAGCTTGCGTCGCAAAATATTATTTCCATATCTTCTTTAATATAAATGCTATTTTTCTATATAACACATATCTGGTCGAAGTTTAGCGCAGCGTAACTTCGACCTAAAATACGTTAAGCTTTCAGCTTAACTCAACAAAATAACCGGCAACAAACCCGATTCATCTGTATAATCTTTCACATAACTTGGTTGAAGTTTAGCGCAGCGTAACTTCAACCAAGAGGGGAGCCTAGTGTCTAGAAACTATTTACCGTTATTTTTTGTAAGAAAAAATAAGCATTGATATACAGCATACTTTAAGGCTTTTGAGTATGTTGCTATAACAGATTTTTCTTTGGCATTAAATGTATTGAGTTCATTAGCTATTTCATACGAACTGCGTATAAATCCATTGCTGTCAAGTTCTTCTACTTCCAAATCCATTTGTATCTTAACAGATTCTTTAGCACTTTTCCAGTCACCATATAATTTTACAACTCCTTCACGGATAACTACCGTTATCTTTGCAGGTTTGTCAGTTTCACTTTGTGCGTTATTAATAATCGATTTAATAGCTATGCTGTCAGCGCTGGTTAATTCTGGGTTTCCAGTAAACTCAACAGGTTTAAAAGAAGTAAATGGCACTTTCCAGCCCATTGGTAATTTATTGGTACGCTCGTCCCTAAAATTTATCTCTTTTGTCTGATATGGTATTGAAACGGGTGTGTTTGGGATTTCAAGTATATCGTGTTTTTGAGCATAGGTTTTAAACCCAAATAAAAAGGTAAATAGAATAATAGTAATAAGAATGAAACGGATCATAAGGTTATTAGTAAATCAATTTAACAAATATAATAAGCACTGGTCGAAGTTTAGCGTAGCGTAACTTCGACCTAAAATACGTTAAGCTTTCAGCTTAACTCAACAAAATAACCGGCAACAAACCCGGTTCATCTGTATAATAATCTTTCGCACTACTATATAAATAATTAGGCGGATAATCAACCGCACCGGATGTTACCGGATTATTATGCAAATAATCTAACCGCTGCATCATTATAGGATGTGACGATAATTCAATAGGATGATTGTTTTGCTGCCAAAACTGAAACTGTTC
>JAICMD010000091.1 GCA_025929405.1 Mucilaginibacter sp.
CGAATGGAAATGGGACGGCATACGTGCGCAACTAATAAAACGCGAAGGCAAAATATTTATATGGAGCCGAGGCGAAGACCTAGCGACAGATAAGTTCCCTGAGCTGCATCCGTTTTTAAACGCTTTACCTGATGGTACGGTGATAGATGGCGAATTATTAAGCTTTCAAAACGGGCAGCCCATGCCTTTTAATATTTTGCAAACCCGCATAGGCCGTAAAAATCTCAACAAAAAAATACTGGAGGAAAGCCCGGTAGCGGTTATAGCTTATGATTGCCTTGAATTTTATGGTGAGGACATTCGTACCAAAACCCAAAGTGAGCGTCGCAACGCTTTGGAACAATTGCAGGCTGTTACGCCATTTTCTGATCACTTCAGGATATCGCCACTGATTGAATTTGAAAGCTGGGATGAGTTGGCAACTATCCGTGAACAATCGCGCGCTATGATTGCCGAAGGTATTATGCTGAAACGTAAAAGCGCCACCTACCAGGTGGGCCGCCGCCGGGGTGATTGGTGGAAATGGAAGATTGATCCGCTATCAGTCGATGCAGTAATGATATATGCCCAAAAAGGTCACGGCCGCCGCGCCGACCTATATACCGATTATACATTTGCTGTTTGGGATGGCGACAAACTTGTGCCCTTTGCCAAAGCCTACTCGGGCCTTACCGATGAAGAAATAAACAAGGTTGATAATTTTGTAAAACGTAATACCTTAGAAAAATTTGGCCCTGTACGTACCGTAAAGCCCCAACTGGTATTTGAGATAGGATTTGAAGGCATTAACCGGTCAACGCGCCATAAATCAGGTATCGCATTACGCTTTCCGCGCATCCTGCGCTGGCGGCATGATAAACCCAAAGAAGAAGCAGATACGCTGGATAATTTGAGGGCCTTATTGGGAGATTGACTTTAAAAAAACAAAGCCACCCGAAATTCGGATGGCTTGTCAATTTCATTTTTAAGTTCTCATTTTGCTTTTAAACTCTTCAAAAGACATCCTGTTCGGCAGTTACAATGTGCTCATATCTAAATATACAAAATCTATACCTACTTTAATAAGTTACAATTGCTCTATGTCTGTTGTCGGTGTAATCATTTATTTGCTTAATTCTTTATGTTAAACATTAAATAGAAATAATTTTTTTAAAAATCAACTATTCAGACAACAAAAAAAGCCACCCGAAATTCGGATGGCCCATATATCTTGATTCTTGTTTCCTGAATCTTGATTCTACAGAGAACTCACACTTTGATCTCAACTTCAACGCCGCTTGGCAATTCAAGCTTCATTAAAGCGTCTACAGTTTTTGAGTTTGAGCTATAGATATCCAATAGTCTTTTGTAAGAGCATAATTGGAATTGCTCGCGTGCTTTTTTGTTTACGTGCGGTGAACGCAATACAGTGAAAATTTTCTTTTCGGTTGGTAACGGAAGCGGTCCGCTTACTACAGCGCCTGTAGGCTTTACTGTTTTTACGATCTTCTCGGCTGACTTGTCAACCAGATTGTAATCGTAAGATTTTAATTTGATCCTGATTCTTTGGCTCATCTTTTTGTTTGTTTAATGATCACCCTAAGAGCTATTTATTAGGAATGACCGGATTTATTATTTATTATATTGAAAAGTTGATTGGCAACTAATCTCTAATCACCAATCAACTAATCTCTGTTACTTAGTCAATCGCAACTTGTTTGCGGCCTTTGTTTTTGGCTACAACTTCTTCCTGCACGTTACGCGGAGCTTCAGCATAGTGATCAAACTCCATAGTTGAAGTTGCACGACCTGAAGTAATAGTACGTAACTGGGTTACATAACCAAACATTTCAGATAGCGGTACCATAGCTTTGATTACCTGTGCACCGTTACGGGTATCCATACCTTGTAGCTGACCACGACGACGGTTCATATCACCGATAACATCACCCATGTTTTCTTCAGGAGTTAATATCTCGATCTTCATGATAGGCTCCAGCAATACCGGTTTACATTTTGGCAATGCCTCGCGGTAAGCCGACCGGGCAGCGATCTCGAAAGATAACGCATCTGAATCGACAGCGTGGAACGAACCATCAATTAAACGTACTTTTAAGCTGGTAAGCGGGTAACCTGCAAGTACACCGTTATCCATAGCGGCTTTAAAGCCTTTCTCTACAGATGGGATAAACTCGCGCGGGATAGCACCACCCACAATCTCGTTAACAAATTGCAAGCCTTCTTTTTCGTCATCAGCAGGCGATATAACAATTTGTATGTCAGCAAATTTACCACGACCACCGGTTTGTTTCTTGTAAGTTTCGCGGTGCTGGGTAGTACCGGTGATAGCCTCTTTGTAAGCTACCTGCGGAGCGCCTTGGTTAACTTCAACTTTAAACTCGCGTTTTAAACGGTCCATCAAAATATCAAGGTGTAACTCGCCCATACCTGAAATTACAGTTTGGCCGGTATCCTGGTCGGTTTGTACACGGAAGGTAGGATCCTCTTCGGCCAATTTACCTAAAGCAATACCTAATTTATCAACGTCGGCCTGAGTTTTAGGCTCAATAGCCAAACCGATAACCGGATCAGGGAACACCATAGATTCCAAAACCAATTGGTGTTTCTCATCGCAAAGGGTATCACCTGTTTTAATATCTTTAAAGCCTACTACCGCAGCAATATCACCCGCGCCTACAGCGTTGATAGGATTTTGCTTGTTAGCGTGCATCTGGAATATACGGCTGATACGCTCCTTTGATTCAGAACGCATGTTGTACACGTATGAACCTGCATCCAGGTTACCTGAGTAAACACGGATGAAGCATAAACGGCCTACGAATGGGTCGGTAGCAATTTTAAATGCTAAAGCTGCAAATGGCTCTTTAACATCAGGTTTAACCAATATCTCTGCACCTGTATCAGGGTTAGTACCAATTACACCTTTTGAATCTAACGGTGAAGGCATTAATTCCATCACGTAGTCAAGCATGGTTTGTACACCTTTGTTTTTAAAAGATGAACCACAGGTCATCGGTACAATTTTGCCGGCTAATGTAGCCTGGCGCAATGCGTCTAATACTTCACGCTCAGTAATAGTTGTCGGATCGTCAAAGAATTTCTCCATTAACGTATCATCAAACTCAGCTACCGCTTCTAATAGTTTTTCTCTCCACTCAGTAGCTTCGTCCACCATATCAGCAGGGATTGGCACTTCGGTAAAGGTCATACCTTTATCGTGCTCGTTCCAAACTATACCACGGAAGTTGATCAAATCAACCACGCCTTTAAACTGATCTTCGGCACCGATAGGCAATTGCAATGGGATAGCAACACTACCCAGCATTTCTTTAACCTGTTTTACCACGTTAAGGAAATCAGCACCGCTACGGTCCATTTTGTTTACGAAACCAATACGCGGTACGTTGTAGTTGTTAGCCAAGCGCCAGTTAGTTTCTGATTGCGGCTCAACGCCATCAACGGCAGAAAATAAGAACACCAAACCATCCAGTACACGTAATGAACGGTTTACCTCTACGGTAAAGTCCACGTGTCCCGGGGTATCGATGATGTTCATGTGGTAATTGTGGCCACGGTATTTCCAGTTAACGGTAGTAGCAGCCGATGTAATGGTGATACCACGCTCCTGCTCCTGGGCCATCCAGTCCATAGTTGCAGCACCTTCGTGTACCTCGCCTATTTTGTGGCTAACGCCGGCATAGTAAAGTATACGCTCGGTAGTGGTGGTTTTACCGGCATCAATGTGAGCGGCAATACCTATATTTCTTGTATATTTTAGATCTCTTGACATTTTAATTATTGAATTAGTGAATTAGTGAGTTAGTGAGTGAGCTCCTTAACGGCTAATTCCTATTTTGAAATGATCTCGAAATAATGAATTATTGATTAGTATACTATTACCAAATCAATAATTCACTAATTCACTCAATCACTAATTAGAACCTAAAGTGTGAGAACGCTTTGTTAGCCTCAGCCATTTTATGCGTATCTTCTTTCTTTTTCACTGCTGCACCTTCGCCTTTAGCTGCCGACATGATCTCGCCTGCCAATTTCTCCTGCATGGTTTTTTCGCCACGTTTGCGGGCATAGCTAATAAGCCATTTCATGCCTAAAGCAATTTTACGCTCCGGACGAACCTCGGTAGGTACCTGGAAGTTTGCACCACCTACACGGCGGCTTTTAACTTCAACAGCAGGCATTACATTGTTTAACGCTTTTTTCCAGGTTTCTAAACCGCTTTCGCTGGTTTTTTTCTCAACAAGTTCAACTGCGTTATAAAATATTGAATACGCGATAGATTTTTTTCCATCGTACATCATATTATTTACAAACCTGGTTACCAAAGTATCATTGAACTTTGGATCAGGAAGGATAATTCTCTTTTTTGGTTTTGACTTTCTCATTTTCTACTATCCTCCTTAATTATTTTTTACCTTTTGCAGGTGCAGCTACCTGACCTGGTTTAGGACGTTTGGTACCATATTTACTACGACGCTGGTTACGACCGGCAACACCTGAAGTATCTAACGCACCACGGATGATGTGGTAACGTACACCCGGTAAGTCTTTAACACGACCACCACGGATCAATACAATTGAGTGCTCTTGTAGGTTGTGGCCTTCACCGGGGATGTAAGCATTTACTTCTTTACCGTTGGTTAAACGCACACGTGCAACTTTACGCATTGCTGAGTTTGGTTTTTTAGGGGTAGTAGTGTATACACGGGTACACACGCCTCTTCGCTGTGGACAACTGTCCAACGCTGGTGATTTACTCTTATCAACCAGAGCTACTCTACCTTTTCTAACTAATTGCTGAATAGTAGGCATTCTTTCTTTTTTGTCTGTTTTGTTTTATCCCGGTTTTCGGGACTGCAAAAGTACGGAGTTATTTTTGATTTTCAAGCGGTTGACGAAAAAAGTTTTGAATAGCGCCCTACCAAGCCTTGTTTAACCGTTAATTATTTGCATTAACGTACAAATGCGTATTTTTTTATAAATTTGAAGTATAATGCCTGCACCGCCATTTTTAAAAAAGTTCCTCCGCGCAGCGATAGGCAATAATGATGAATTTTCGTTGGAGAGCCGGATATTTCACTCCCTTTCCATACTTGCATTTACCATACTTCCTTTACAGATAATATTTAACCTCATTGTTGGCTTATGGATATCGGGCAGTATTACCTTTATGGTTTTATTGATACAATCAGGTTTGTATTATTTAAGCCGGGTAAAAGGTAAATTAAACCTGGCTGTAACCATATCGGGCATTGAAATTGTAATATTTACCGGGTTAAATTACTTTTTTAACTCCGGTATTGCTGGCGGTACGCTGCTATTGTATGCCATGTCGCTATTTATGGTCATGTCCGTATCACCAAAAAAGCAATGGGGATTATGGTTGTTTTTAAATTTAACCGCTGTAATTGCTTTAACAGTTTGGGAGTATTACAACCCGGGCGTAATTAAAATACAATATGTTAGCCGTAAAGAACTATTTATTGATATTGTAGGCACCTATATAATTGTTATTGTGCTTTTATATACAGGCACATCTGCAATACGCAACAACTATTTACAACAAAAACAGTTGTCTGATGAGAAAACACATACGCTTGAACTTTTAAATGCCGAAAAGGATAAGCTTTTCTCTATCATATCGCATGATCTGCGCAGCCCGCTGGCCATGACCCAACAATATTTCAGCGCTTTAAAAGATATAGAGATGAACAATGAGGAGCGCCAGTTGCTGGAAAAAGAGCTGATCAATAACATAACCAATACACAGGATTTACTGACCAATTTATTAAACTGGGCAAAAAAGCGGATGGAAGATACCGCACCACAGCTAATCAGCGTTGATGTTAGGCAGCTTTTATTAAAAAAAGCAGAGGTATATGCCTCCATCGCCTTAAAAAAGAATATCAGGCTAACTACTGTAACTGATGATAAACTTACTGTTAAAGCTGATGTTAATATGCTGAAACTCATTATCAGGAACTTGTTAAATAACGCGGTAAAGTTTACACCGGCAGGTGGCTATATTGAATTAAAAGCGGTAAAAGATAAAGACCAATGTGTAATATCAGTAAGCGATAATGGCACAGGCATACCCTTAAACAGGCAAAATAGCATATTTACACTAAAAGCCAGCTCAACTTATGGCACTGAAAATGAAAAAGGTACCGGTTTGGGCCTGGTACTTTGTAAGGATTATACCCTGCTGCAGGGCGGTAAAATATGGTTTACCAGCATTGAAAATCAAGGAACTATTTTTTATGTAAGCTTACCCTGTGCAACCTAAGCATTAGGTTATATGATGAAATGATTTTGGCTTTGTTAAAAAAAATCATTTCATCATATAATTTAGTAGCGGGTGTTAGGGATAAACCTGTGTTCCCTAAGCGCAGGTGGTTTGCGGAACGGTGCAGCGCAACCTGTGCTTATGGAGGCACCTATAGCTGCAAGCAACACCATGGTTAATAATTTTTTCATGGCAGTAAATGTTTACAGATACAATATTGATTAACAGGCTTTTGTTTTAATAAACGACCTTAATTATAAAAAAAATTAATATTAAATTAATACCAACATTGATTTGTTTCTAAAACCAACATATTTCATTAACTACATATTTATTTTATATTACTTTTGGCATTAAACCCTAATATTCCAGGTGCTTATTAAACCTCACATGCAATTTATCTCCTACCTTATATTTACCGGGTTGGTCATTCAATAACCGCAGTATCACTTCATTATTTTCCAATAGCAGGTCCTCATAACTGCCTTTAAACAACACTTGCTTTATTGTCCAGTTTTTGCGGGTCCAACTGTTAGTTGTAATAGCCCATTCGGGATATATAACTACGCAGTTTTTTTGGGCTTTAATACCGCAAAGTTTGGCTTCATCTTGGGTGAGTACATTGCAATTGGTTAGCAACCGTGCGGTATATAAATTTTGCGGATTTTGATATAATTCCTTAGGGTGCCCGGTTTCTAATATTTCACCATCTTTTAATACCAGCAATTCATCCGCCATGGATAATACCTCGGCAGGATCGTGTGATACCATAATAACCGTAAGGCCCGTGTCCTGTACAATTTGGCGTATATCCTGCTGTAAGCCTTCCCTAAACGAGGTATCCACCTGGTTAAAGGGTTCATCCAGCAATAAAACTTCGGGGCGGGTTATCAGGGCGCGAGCAATAGCTACACGTTGCTTTTCGCCGCCACTTAAATCGGCCACGCGTTTATCGGCCAGTTTTAATAAATTAAGTTGCTTTAACACCTGTTCGGTGCGTTTTTCTTTTTCGGCAACATCAGTATTGGGCATCAGCACCGCAACATTGTCCCAAACTTTGGCAAATACGTTTAAACCATCGGTATCCTGGGTTACCATTTTCATAGCATCGTGGCCGGGTATCAGTTTTTCTTCAGGGCCCCAAATACGTTCGCCTTTAAATTGTACCTCTCCCTCATCAGGAGACAGCAATCCATATAACATCCTAAGCAAGGTGCTTTTGCCGCTGCCGCTTTCGCCAATAATTGCAGTGATCTTACCCTGCTGAATTTGCAGACTGGTATTTCTAACCCCCGATTGCCGTTCGCCCGGATATATTTTGCTGATGGATATTGCCCGAAGGAAGGGTATTGATGACATTATTTGGTTCTGAAACGTTTATATATTTTCACCGCCATCATCAGTATCACGGCTAAGCCCATAAGTCCTGCTACGCCATATATCCAATTAACAGCACTTTTTAATACCACTAAAAAAACAATGGCAAATAGCAGCAGAGTTGCCAGTTCGTTCCATAAGCGCAATTGGGTCGAGGTCCACTTGTAAATACCATTACGCATTTGCTTCATTTTATTTTGGCAGATAAAATGATAAACAATTAAACCCATCACAAAGACCAGCTTTACATGCAACCAGGGCTGTTGTAAATAGCCTGGTATTAGATATACCATACTTGCACCTGCGGCAATAACAATATACATGGAGGGTGTAGTGATGATCCACCATAACTTGCTCTCCATTATTTCGAACTGTTTAGAAAGGATGGTGCGGTCGGGTTCGGGTTTGGCTTGGGCTTCGGTGTGGTAAATAAACAGGCGCACCATATAAAACAGCCCCGCCATCCAGCAGACTACAAAAATAATGTGTATGGCAAGTATGTATGGGTAGTACTCCATTAGCCTGTTATGGGGTTGTCATGCTAAGCCTGTCGAAGCATACGGGCAAAGGCCCTTACGCGCACCCTTCGACGGGCTCAGGGTGACAACCCTTTTATTTTAGTATTTAAACTCCTTTATCACCTCTACCGCGTACTTCACATTATCAAAGGGAATATCAGGCATAATGCCATGTCCCAGGTTAAATATAAAACCGTTCTCACCTTTCATGCGATCAAACAGGCGGTAAATGCGTTCTTTAATTACTTTTTTATCAGCATATAAAATATGCGGATCCAGGTTGCCTTGTACGGCTACACCTTGCGGCAAACGTTTTTTAATATCCAGCAAATCAACGTTCCAGTCGATAGATATTACATCAGGTTTTGCTTCGGCCATTAGCGGTGCAAAAACCGAACTTCCTTTACAAAAAGAAATTAACGGAATATCTTTCCTGTTTAGTTTGCTGATGATCTCGGCAATATAGCGGTGCGAAAATTCTTTATAATCATCCCACGCCAAAGCCTGTGCCCAACTGTCAAATATCTGCACGGCATTTACACCTGCGGCAATTTGCAGATTCAGGTAATCAGCCGTAACCGTAGCTATTTTTGACAGTAATTGATGCGCCAATTCAGGCTGGTTATGCAGCATTAGTTTGGTAAGCTTAAAATCTTTTGACGATCCACCCTCAACCAAATAGCTCATTACTGTAAACGGCGCACCTGCAAAACCTATTAGCGGAATGCTGCCATTTAAACGTTGCTGAATAACCTTTATCGCATCAGCAACATATTGCAATTTATCAATGCAGTTTACATTAAGGTTATCAATATCCTTTTGCGTACGTACCGGGTTTGCAAACTTAGGGCCAACGTTTTGCGCAAAACTCAGGTCGCCGCCCATAGCCTCGCCGGTTACCAGTATATCTGAAAATAATATCGCGGCATCAATACCCAGCAGATCAACCGGCAGCATGGTTACATCAGCGGCAATCTCGGGTGTTTTGCACATTTCCAAAAAGGAGTATTTGTTTTTAATATCCCAATACTCTTTCATAAAACGGCCTGCCTGGCGCATCATCCATACGGGCGGGCGTTCTGTTTTTTCAGAAAATGCGGCTTTTATAAATAATGAATTGTTCATGCTTTTTTAGAATCAAGAGGCAAGAGTAAAGAAACAAGAAAGATAGTTATTATCTTAATTTTGCTTTTGATTTATAACTTTTTATTGCTGTTTAAAAACAAGATTAAGAAGCGCCAGAATAGATCGTGTAATCTTGACTCTTAGTTCTTGGTTCTTGTCTCTCTAATAATACTTTTTATCCAACTCCTGGTGAAGACGGTTTATCACGTCCTTCATTTTGGCGGTTGTTTTACCTTCGTATTTATCGGCCAATTGCAAATAGGCTTTGGCTTTTTCAAAATTGTTTTTGCGGATGTTGATGTTGGCCACGTGCACCAAAGCCGCCACGTGGTCATTTGCCGACCGTAACGGAAATTGCGCCGCTAATTCGTAGTGCCTTTCGGCTTCATCAAAATCCTGCTTATGCAGGCATACTCCGCCTGCAATAAACTCATAAAAGCCACGGCGTTTTTTACTTAACCACTCGGGATTAGGTATTTGCTCCAGCAGCCTTTCGGTTTTAGCGTAATCCTTATTATGAAAGGATTTTGCTGCTAATATTATCGTTCCCTCTTTAAAATAACCCCATGCCAGCAAAATTGCAAACGTGGCGGTTATTGCATTTATCTGGTAAAGTTTCAGGTGGGCCTATATAACCAACATTAACAAAAAAGCGCCGATAACTAATATCCTTGCCCTGTTTGTAAACATTAATTAATGCTGATTATCTGTAAACTTATACCCTACCCCACGTATCGAATGAAAATAAACCGGGTTTTTAGGATCAGGTTCGAAGTATTTACGGAAGGTCAATATAAAGTTATCAATGGTGCGGGTTGACGGGTAAACATCATAGTTCCACACGGTTTCTAATATCTGCTCGCGCGATACGGCATCATTCCTGCGCTCTATCAACAGCTTTAACAGCATGGTTTCCTTTTTGGTTAAAGGGGTGATTGATCCATCCTCATTAACCAACTCAAACGAATTGAAGTGGATGGTTTTATCACCAATTTTATAGCTGTTAAATTCTTTAAGGTCGTCGCCCTTTAAACTGCGCTTTACCAGGTTATTTACACGTAGTATTAACTCTTCCAGGTTAAACGGTTTGGTAAGGTAATCATCAGCGCCTTTTTTTAATCCGGCTATTTTATCCTCGTTGGTATTTTTTGCGGTAAGGAACATAATGGGCACATCCGAGTTTTCAAGGCGGATAGTTTCAGCTACTACAAAGCCATCAATTTCGGGCATCATAACATCCAGTATAACCAGGTTAAAACGCTCCTCTTTAAATATCTGCAAAGCTTTTTTGCCATTATTGGCAGTTGATACTTTGTAACCTTCTAATTCAAGGTTAAGCTTGATGGCTTCTAAAAGATGCTCTTCATCTTCGGCCAATAAAATTCTTTTTTTGTTAGGTGTCATGTGTGTTTTAGGTTAATGCAAAAACAACTTCAAAAATACTTCCTTCCGGACGGTTATCCTTTACCCTTATACTGGCCTGGTGCTTATCTAACACCTGCTTAACAATGTACAGGCCCAAACCTGTGCCTTTGGTATTACGGGTATCTTCGCTGCCAACCCGGTAAAATTTATTGAAGATACGGCTTTTTTCTTCGTCGGCTATACCAATGCCATGATCGGCTACTTCAAAGTGTATCTGTCCGTTTCTTGAAAACAACTTTACATCCACAGTTTGGCAGGGTTTTGAATATTTAACCGCATTTTCTATCAGGTTGGTAACTACCGAAGTTAGCGCAAATTTATCGCCGGTAATCTCAATCTTCGGCTCTATTTCGGCATTGATGATCATCTGATTACAATCGCATTTGGTTAACTGCAAACGGTTAACAATGCTATCAACCAATACCGATAAATTAAAACTTGCCTTTGGGAAGCTGTACGACTGGTTTTCAATTTTTGCAGCC
>JAICMD010000131.1 GCA_025929405.1 Mucilaginibacter sp.
GCGCAGCAGCTTCTGATGAAGCAGCAGGAGCCGGTGCAGCACCTGGTTTGTAATCCTCAATATCCTTTTTAATGATGCGGCCGCCTTCGGCACTGCCTTTTACATCATTTAAGTTAATGCCTTTATCTTTAGCTATCTTACGTGCCAATGGCGATGCCTTAACACGACTGTCCCCATCATTTGAAGCTGATGAAGTACTTGCAACAGCAGCAGCCGGAGCAGCCTCATTACTTGCAGCAGGTGCGGCCTCTTTAGCAGGGGCACTTCCGCCGTTATCCTGTAGTAAAGGAGTAATATCAGTACCTTCTTTACCAACAATGGCTATAATACCGTTAACTGGTGCGGCCTCGCCCTCTTTAGGACCTATGTATAATAAAGTACCTTCCTCATAACCTACAACTTCCATAGTGGCCTTATCGGTCTCCACATCAGCTAATGAGTCGTCTGATTTTACTTTATCGCCAACTTTAAAGTTCCATTTATTAATAACACCCTCGGTCATAGTATCACTCAAAGCTGGCATGCGTATTACCGTAGCCGGAATTTTTGAGGTATCAACTTTAGATGCGGCAGGTGTTGAAGCTGGAGCTTTCTCAGCAGTTGCATCAGGAGTTGCTTCAGCGGCAGGTTTGGCATCACTGGTTGCGCTACCTAAAGCTATTTTATAATCCTCACCCTCTTTGCCTATTACAGCGATAACTGCGTCAACGGGCACGGCAGTACCTTCCTCAACCCCGATATATAATAATGTGCCATCCTGGTAACTTTCAAAGTCCATTGTGGCTTTATCTGTTTCTACTTCGGCCAATACATCGCCCGATTTTACTTTGTCACCAACTTTTTTATGCCATTTAGCCAACACCCCTTCAGTCATGGTGTCGCTCATCTTAGGCATTTTAACTACTTCGGCCATATTTATAGGATGAATGTATTTTAATTACGGTTAGTCTTTAATATAAGGATAATCCTTTTGTACGTACACATCAGTGTACAGTTCTGATGCCTCCGGCCATGGCGATTCTTCGGCAAATTTTACCGATTCATCAACAATCGCCTTTATTTTGGCGTCAATTTCCTCAAACCATTTTTCGTCGGCATAACCCTGTTTTTCAATGGTTGCACGTACTGCTTCAATCGGGTCCTTAGCTTTGTAGCTTTCCAGCTCTTCTTTAGTGCGATATTTTTGCGGATCGGACATGGAGTGCCCTTTATAGCGGTAAGTACGCATTTCAAGGAAGGTTGGTCCTTCGCCTTTGCGTGCACGCTGAACGGCCTCGTCCATTGCATTATGTACAGCAACCGGGTCCATACCATCAACAGCCGATGAAGGGATGCCGTAAGGAAGCCCCAGCTTATAAATATCAGTTTGTATGGTGGTACGTGCTACAGAGGTACCCATAGCATAACCGTTGTTTTCGCAAATAAAAATAACAGGCAATTTCCATAAAGCCGCCATGTTAAAAGTTTCGTTAAGCGCTCCCTGGCGTACCGCGCCATCGCCCATATAGGTAACGTTCACAAACTCGGTGCCTTTAAACTTTTCGGCAAAGGCAACGCCTGCACCCAAAGGTATTTGTCCGCCTACTATACCATGCCCTCCATAAAAATGTTTCTCTTTGCTAAACATGTGCATGGAGCCGCCTTTACCTTTTGAGCAACCGGTAGCTTTACCATAAAGCTCGGCCATAATTTCATTACAGCTTACGCCTTTGGCAATAGCATGTGCGTGATCGCGGTAAGCAGTTATCATGCTATCTTCCTGTTTAAGTACTGACATGGCACCGGCTAACACCGCTTCCTGCCCTATATACAGATGGCAAAATCCGCGTATTTTTTGTTGCCCGTAAAGTTGGCCTGCTTTCTCCTCAAACTTGCGCATCAAAAGCATATTTTCGTACCACTTCAGGTAGGTATCTTTATTTATTTCGATTGAACTCATTTTTTGCTTGGTCAGTCAAATTTTGCAATAATGCGCAAATCTAATTATATCCTGCAAAAAATCGAAACTGCAACACATTTGTTGTACGATTTATTTAATAAAAAAATTACACACAATTGTTTGGTTAATTAAATTATTTGGATAGTTTTGTGGTCAACCTTATTTAATATGTGTAACATAATGGACAGTTTGTCCGTTAAACAAGTACGAAACAAGGAATAAATGAAGAAAATAATACTGGCAACCGCCTTATTTTTCAGCGTTTTAGCTGCGCAAGCTCAAACAAAAACCGTTCCAAATCAACCCGTTGATAAGGCACCTGACGAACAAGAGAGTTTAGCAAAGGATTATTTTTCGCAAATTATGGGAGTTGCATTGTCGGCAACATCAAACATGAAGCTTTTTAGTTTTGTTTACGATTGGATTGGTACCCCTTACCGTTTTGGCGGTGGTTCAAAAAAAGGCGTCGATTGCTCAGGCTTTACAAAACAATTATACAGCCAGGTATTTAACCTGGATATTAAACGCAACTCGCGTGATATTTTCAGCATGGTTAGCCCGGTTAGCAAAGATGAGTTAAAAGAAGGCGATCTGGTTTTCTTTAAAATACATAGCCGTAGTATTTCGCACATAGGCATCTATTTGGGTAATGACCGCTTTGCGCATGCCTCATCAAAAGGTGTTGCTATAAGCAGCCTGGATGATGCTTACTACAGCCGCTACTTTTATAAAGGCGGCCGTGTGCTTGAAGCCTTTAAAACCGAGTTGGGTTTTACATCTGACGATAAGAATTAAGAAAGAACATTTGTAAAAGAACCCGCTCAAAATTGAGCGGGTTTTTTTATGCTTAATAAATAGTGTGCATTAAACTAAAAGCGTTCCCCCATCAATTAATAAGCTTTGGCCGGTTGCATGTTTTTGTTTCATCAGGTATATAAAACCTTCGGCAACGTCTTCAGCTTCTCCAACTCTTTTTACTAATAAGGAGTTGCGCATATTTTGATAAAGTTCTTCGCGGTCATGTACAGGCATACTATCCCAAAGAGATGTTTTTATTACGCCGGGAACAACACAGTTAACCCGAATGGGTGCAAGCTCAACTGCCATTGCTCTGACAAAGCCTTCCATCGCTCCGCAAATTGCTGATGCCACGGCCCAGCCCGCGCCAGGACGCGCGTTCGCCGTACCGCTGGTTAGCGAGATTGATCCGCCTGCGTTAATAGATGAAGAGCCATATTTAACAGCCGCAAATACTGCCCACAAACGGAGCGTAAAAAAATTGCGGGCCTGTTCAATGTCCGTTTCGCTAACCTTATTTAAAGTTAAATTTTCCCCGGCCGAAAACACCAAATGATCAAACTTGCCAATTGTGTTAAAAAAGCCCTTTATATTTTCTTCTTTGCTCAAATCAATAGCGTAACCTTCACTGCCAACGGGTAATGCTGTAAGTGCTTTATCAATTTTATTTTGACTGCTTGACACAATGATGACATGCGCGCCCTCATCAACCGCTGCTTTTGCGGTTGCAAATCCAATACCTGAACTTCCGCCCATCAGGATAACTTTTTTACCGGTTAAAATTTTTTTTTCGTTTAACATGATTTAAATAGTTTTTGCAAAGGTCCTAATAATGGAGTAGTTGCCTTTTACCATATGGTAAAAACAAATTAAAGATGTTAAGTAAACTAAAACCGGTTCATGTCACCTTGTACCCTTCCTGATCCTGCTTAATGATTGCGGCGTTACATTCAGATAGGAAGCAATATGGTTTATTGGAACGCGATGGGCAATATCAGCTTGCTCGGTAATAAATAATTGATATCTGTTGATTGAGTCTTCTCCCGAATAAATATTTTTTAGCCGGATTTTATCCAGCAATCGTTGCTGGTTAACATGGTTGACGAAATCCACCATAAACGGAAGATCCTGATAAAGCTTTAAAAGCCCTTTTTTGTCAATTTCCAGCACGTTAACCAGGGACGAAGCTTGTATACTATCTTCAGCAATAATGCCATTGTTAAAGCTATCAAGCATAGTGCAAAACTGGCCTTCCTTTATAAAATAATGCGTAATATCACGGCCTTTATCATTTATAGCAACTATTCTTAAAATTCCATCAACCACAAAATAAAGCTTATTACAAATATTTCCGCCGTGAAAAAGATACTCTTTTTCTTTAAAGGACTTAAGCTTAAAATAGGAAGATATCAATTCAACTTCTGCCATTGAAACAAGGCGAAAAGTTTTTATAAGTGCAATTAATTTTTCCATTGCTTTAGGCCTTTGAGCACTGCGTATGCTTAGCTGTGGTTTGTTATTTTATGATCAAAGATAAGGCACATCTTAAAGAAATGATGCCCATTGCTCTTAACTTGCTCCAAAAAAACAAAAGCCCATTCAAATTAAACGGGCTTTTGTTTTTAGGTAAAAATCAATTATTCGGCGGCATCCTTGGTATTG
The DNA here is from genome assembly GCA_025929405.1 of Mucilaginibacter sp. Classification (GTDB taxonomy): domain Bacteria; phylum Bacteroidota; class Bacteroidia; order Sphingobacteriales; family Sphingobacteriaceae; genus Mucilaginibacter. The sequence goes on from JAICMD010000131.1 coordinate 4,400, forward strand.
CGCACCAGGCTGATGCCGGTTAAAAAGAAAATTAAGGCAATAACGCCAACAACGGTAAGGGTGGTAAAATCGCCGCTATGCTGTATTATACCAAAGCCGGTATAAATTAATCCTATAATACCCAATATGGTAAGTATAGTTCCGAAAGTTCTTTTAACGTTCATGATATTGTGAGTTTAAATTTTACATTTCTATAAAAACAAATTGCACACCAATAATTAAAGCATATCTTTATTTAATAAAAAAACCTAACCATGACAGCATCAATAGCATTTATAATTTTTGTTTTTATTGTTCTGATAGTTCTATCGTCCTCATTTGTGACTGTAAAACAGGGCACTATAGCCGTAGTTACCGTATTTGGCAAATACCGCCGTATATTAACACCGGGGCTTAACTTTAAGCTGCCGCTTATTGAAAATATCTACTCAAAAATATCTATCCAGAACCGTTCGGTTGAGTTGGAGTTCCAAGCCGTTACTTATGATCAGGCTAACGTTTACTTCAAAGCCATGCTGCTTTATTCGGTTTTGGATCAGCAGGAAGAAACCATAAAAAACGTTGCCTTTAAATTTGTTGACGAACGTAACCTGATGCAAGCATTAATTCGTACCGTTGAAGGCTCAATACGCGCGTTTGTAGCTACCAAAAGGCAATCGGAAGTATTGATACTGCGCCGCGATATTGTAGAGCATGTAAAAGAGCAGCTTGACCAGGTATTAGAGACCTGGGGTTATCATTTACAGGATTTACAATTGAACGATATCACATTTGATGATGTGATCATGAAATCAATGAGTCAGGTTGTGGCATCAAACAACCTGAAAGCTGCTGCCGAAAACGAGGGCCAGGCTTTATTAATTACTAAAACCAAAGCTGCCGAAGCCGAAGGTAATGCCATTAAAATATCAGCCGAGGCCGAACGCCAGGCATCACAACTACGCGGACAGGGTGTGGCGCTGTTTCGCGAAGAAGTAGCCAAAGGCATGAGCGTGGCCGCCAAAGAAATGCAGCAGGCCAATATGGATACCTCGGTTATATTGTTCACCATGTGGACAGAATCGATAAAACATTTTGCCGAAAACTCGCAGGGCAATGTGATATTCCTTGACGGATCAGCCGAAAGCATGCAAAAAACCATGAAGGAAATGATGAGCTTAAACCTTTTGCAGGTTGACCAAGTCAAAAAGCAAAAATAACTCATTAATTTATACATGCGATTAAAATTTGTGCAGGCAATGTTTATCATTGCTTTATGGGGATGGTGCGGTTTAGGCACAATGGCTCAATCAACTACTTATCACCGATTATCAGCCGATGAATTTGAAGGAAAACCCGGCGGAATGGCAGGTGCAATAGCGTATACCAATTGTTCAATTGATTTTCATTACCGGGTTACTAATGATAGCCGGAACAATATTATTGTAACGCCGGATGTACAACTGGTATTTAATCGCGATAAATCATGGATTGATAAGCGACGAATATTAAACAGTGCTATGATGGCTGCTATTTTAAAGCACGAGCAGGGCCATTATACTATTGCTTATATGGAACAACAGGAACTGTTGCGTACTATAAGTAAAACCCGCTTTACTACTAATTATCAGGCACAGGCAGCTTTTATCTTTGATAAGATAGATGCCAAGTATAAGCAGCTTACAGACAATTATGACACTGATACCCAACACTCGTTAGACAGGGTACAGCAACATAGCTGGGATGAGTACTTTAAAAAGCGATTAGCCTATATGCCACCGGTTGCTATGTAAGAATCAGCCGTGGATGGTTTCGTTTTTGCCGTAGTTTTGAATTACCTGTGCCTCATAAGCCAAAAATTCTTTCCAGCGCTTATCCACATCAACATTGCCGCCATGTTTTTTGGCCAGGTTAATAAAGGTGGTATAATGTGTAGCCTCGCTTATCATCAGTTCGTGGTAAAACTTAGATAATTCGGCATCGTTAATATTTTCAGACAGCACTTTAAAACGTTCGCAGCTACGTGCCTCAATCATGGCAGAAAACAGCAACCTGTCAACCAACTGCGCTTCGCGCCCCCCGCCTATTATAATAAACTTGCGTAATTCATTTACATAATCATCCTTACGCTCACGACCCAAAGTATAGCCCCGAGCCAATATAATTTCATGAACGCGGTTAAAATGGTCCATTTCTTCCTGCGCCAAAGCTACCATCTGGCGTATCAGATCAGATAAGTTAGGGTTTTGTACAATAAGTGTAATGGCATTGGTTGCCGCTTTTTGCTCGCAATAAGCATGGTCGGTAAGCAGTTCTTCAATGTTGCTTTCTACTACGTTTTTAACCCAAACAGGATCAGTGGGTAATTGCAGTTTTAAAATGGTTTTTTCGCTCACAGAGGCAAAGATAAATGCATTTTTTTTAAAACAATTCGTTTATGTAATGATTGCTTTATAAGGGAAACATTAAATCTGTTAATCATGCAAAATCACGATCATTCCGCTTTAATAGAAAAGCTAATTACTTGTGTAATGGCCTGCGAAAATTGTGCTACCGCCTGCCTGCAGGAAGAAAATGTAAAAGATATGGCCAGGTGCATTAGCCTTGACCGAGACTGCGCCGACATTTGCGCACAAGCTGCCCGGCTGTTAAAGCGTAATTCGGAAATGGCACACCAATATTTGGTTCTATGCGAAGAAATATGCCGGATGTGCAGCAATGAATGTGGTAAACATGAGCATGACCATTGCCGGCAATGCGCCCAGGTATGTCTTGACTGTGCCGAAGCCTGCCACGCGCATCATCAGCCAATCACTCAGGATTGAGTATTACCGTCTATATAAGCTCTTGCTCTCTATAAATTTTAAAACCGGATCGGGTACAAAATATTGTGCGTTCTTCTTTTCGGCAATGGACTTACGGATAAAAGTTGCTGATAGTTCTATCTGCTGGGTCATGGTTATGGTTACCGATCCATGTGATGCCAGTTCGGCATTTTAGCAGCCGGGGGAAGTAAACAAATATCTGGTATTAATAGATGGCAGTTAATCTTTGCCGGTAAAGGCAGGGTTATTGGTTATAGAGCGGGCGTGATGGTGGATGGTAAGAATCTCAATTAAAACATCTGTTTTGAAATGATAAATTATAAGGTAGTTTCTAAAAACAAATTGATAAGCATCAATTGATTTGTAGTTAAAGGGTTTTCCCATATCCGGAAAATCGATCAACTTGCTTATAGCATTGATGATCAGTTGCTTTTCAAGTTTTGCAAATTTCTTAGATCCTTGTGCAATAAACTCTACAATTTCTTTTAAATCTGTTTTTGCAGTAGGTAATATCTCTATTTTTACAGGTCTTCGTTCAGCCATTCTGTTTTAAATTCTTCCCAGTCTTGGCCTAACCCTTGTTCCGATTCAGCTAATGCCTGTTCAATTTTTGCAGATAAAAGTATTTTATCAAATACCTCTTCAACTTCAATTTTATCTGGCATAGTATTTACAATATGTTGAAGTTTATCTTTTGTGATCACCATAACTATCCTTTTTATAAAGTTACCAAATTATCTGCTATATAAGCTCTTGCTCTCTATAAATTTTAAAACCGGATCGGGTACAAAATATTGTACGTTCTTCTTTTCGGCAATGGATTTACGGATAAAAGTTGCTGATAGTTCCATCTGCGGGGTCATGGTTATGGTTACCGATGGATGCGATGCCAGTTCGGCATTTTCATAGCCGGGACGCGGATAAACAAATATCCGGTAGTCTTGCAGTATAAGTTTGTAGTTTTTCCATCTGGGTAATGATACCAGGTTATCTGATCCCATTATCAGCGCAAATTCATGCTGCGGGTATTTTTCCTTGAGATAGGTAAGCGTATCAATAGTATAGGATGGCTGCGGTAGTTTTAATTCAACATCGCTAACCTCAATGTTTTGAGCGTTATCGGTAGCCAGGCGTGCCATTTCCAGGCGGTCATAGGTATTGATAAGGTCGCCATATTTTTTTAGCGGATTTTGTGGTGATACTACCAGCCAAACTTTATCAAGAGTGGTATGATTAGCAAGGTAGTTAGCTATAATTAAATGGCCGATGTGTATAGGATTAAAAGAACCGAACAGCAGTCCTATTTTCATCTTAGGGAGAGTTTTTTATCAGTTAATGTAAATGAAACGGATCACTTTGCCATAAAATGCTTAACCAGCACTTCCGCTTCGTTGCACGCCGTTTGAAGATCGTAATTTTTTAGTATAATATCAAATTGAGGAGCGTATTTAAGTTCTTTTTCGGCTTTTATAAATCGTTCCTGCAATTTTTCGGGGCTATCAGTGCCACGTCCTATCAATCGCTCTTTTAAAACTTCCAGCGATGGGGGTTGTACAAATATTGCCAGTGCACTGCCATCATACTTGCGTTTTAGGTGCAGGCCGCCTTCTACATCAATATCAAATATCACGGTTTTGCCCTTGCGCCATATACGCTCAATTTCTGAACGTAGTGTGCCATAAAAAGTGCCGCTATAAACTTCCTCAAACTCCACAAATTGCTTTTGGGCTATCAAGTGCAAAAACTCTTCCTTAGTTATAAAGTGGTAAGCCTTATCATTTTCTTCATTCCCGCGCGGCTGGCGTGTAGTGGCCGAAACAGAAAACTCCAGTTCAGGAAATTTAGTAAGCAAATACTGTACTATAGTAGTTTTACCTGCACCTGAAGGGGCAGAGAATATGATGAGTTTTCCTTCTTTTTCTTCTGTCATTGGTCATTAGTCACTGGTCATTGGCTCATTGAGTCATTGGCCTGTTCAAAAAAATGACCTAATGACATAATGATCAATGACTATAAAACATTTAAAAGTTGTTCTTTAATTTTTTCAAGCTCCTCCTTCATCCCTACTACCAGTTTTTGTATATCAGCATCATTAGCCTTTGAACCCAGCGTATTTATTTCCCTGCC
>JAICMD010000348.1 GCA_025929405.1 Mucilaginibacter sp.
AAAAAGATAACCGTACCTTTACCCAAAGCCAAAGACAGTGGTTATTTGCTGAATGTAAATAATTCCGACTCGTTATCCATTGCAGTAAAAGTTACGCAGGTAAATGTTACCGGCGGTTTTACGCTGGTGGCACAATCAGGCAGCCGGGTATTTTTCAGAGCCAATGGCCCTGCAGGTCAGGTCATTTCGCAGGTGAATATTGATAAAAGCAAACTACCCTCGGGTATTGTAAGGTTAACCTTGTTTTCAGCTTCCGGCGAACCTTTGAATGAACGGTCGGTATTTGTTCAAAACCCTGATAAACTAAATCTTGTTATTAAAACTACACAACCATCCTATAAAACAGGTGATAAGGTAACCGTTGACGTTAATGCAAAGGATGGTGATAAGCTTGCAACCGGCAGCTTTTCGGCAAGTGTTGTTAATGAGGATGAGGTACCTTTTAATGAAGCTGAAGAAAATACAATTCTTTCCAGCTTATTACTCACATCCGACCTTAAAGGTTATATTGAACAGCCTAACTATTATTTTACCAATATCAGCAAAAAAACAGCAGCCGACCTTGACCTGCTGATGCTGACACAAGGTTATAGCCGGTACCAATGGAAAAAAATAATTGGTGATACTCCCGTTCCAGCTTATCTGCCCGAAAAAGATCTCGCCATATCAGGCAGGGTTACAAAAAACGGCAGTAAGCCGCTGGCAAATTACAATGTGGTGCTATCAGGCCCTGCTGCCTTTGGCTTGCGCGATACAGTTACCAATGCCGATGGCTCATTTAGTTTTAACAACCTGTATTTTAATAATGACACCAGATTTACGGTAAGAACATCGGCGCCGGGCGGCAAGGATAATGCCATCATGGATATTGACAAACCTGCAACCGCCCCGACTGATGATTATAGCTTTAACAAGCCGCGCGCCGCAAGTGATACAGCAACTTTAAGTACTTATGCCCGCGTCAGCAACAGTATTTATGAACAGGAGATTAAAAGCGGAATACGCGGCAGGCTGCTTAAAGAAGTAAAAATCAACCGAACCCACATAAAATCGCCCCGTGAAATTGAGATAGAAGAAGACACCCAATATTCATCCAACTTAAACGGCAAAGGCAAAGCCGACCAGGTGTTTACTACAAAGGATTTAGAAGAGTTTAGATCATTTGATCTGTTTTCTACATTAGAAGGCAGGTTTCACAATGTAGAAATAAAAGGAAATATTACTAAAGGAGGTTATTTACCTTATATGAGACAGCCAAATGGCATGATAGGTGCAAAACAAGCTTCAATGACCATAGTTTTAGACGGAGTTATATTAAACCCCGTTGGGAGTAAAGATAGCCCGCTTTCTATGATACCATCTATACAAAATATTGCAAGTGTGGAGGTACTAACATCGGCAGGCAGCCGTGCCATATATGGCCAGGATGGTGTAAATGGCGTTGTAATAATTACCAGCAAAATGGGCGGTAATGTCAAGGAATCGCACAACTCTCCGGGAATGGTTAATTTAACAGTTAAGGGATATTATAAAGCGCATGAGTTTTATTCGCCAAAATATGAAGTAACCAAACTTAAAACTCCTGATCTAAGAACCACAATTTACTGGGAACCGCTATTGGAAACCGATAAAAATGGTAATACTTCATTTCAATATTTTAATGCCGGCACAAAGGGCACTTACCGTATTGTAGTTGAGGGCGTGGATGATAATGGCAACTTGGGCAGGCAGGTTTACAGGTATAAAGTAGAATAAAATTACTAAATAACTCACCCATCATAATTTTTACTGCTATTATTAGCGTACTTATAATGTATTAAGTATATTTCGAATATATTTGTGTTGAGCTTTTGCTGACAACATCTGCCAAAAGCAAACTAATCAATAAACTATCAAAACTTATTATAATGAAATTTAACAGTACTACAATTTTACTGCTGCTATGCGGTATGTTTTTAACAACTGCCGTAAAGGCGCAAACCATGTCGAAAGAGGAAATGCTTTATTTAACCTCTGAATGGAAAGGCGAACGCTTTCCTGACGGCAGGCCACGTATACCTGATGACCTGTTAGAGCGTGCAAAACACGTAATGATGGACGACGTTTGGAACGCTTTGCGTAACGAAGGTTATAACAACCAGTTTGAGGGCCACTGGAAAAGCGTAAACGAAACTCCAATGACCGGCCGTGCCGTTACCGCCATGTATATGCCAAG
>JAICMD010000209.1 GCA_025929405.1 Mucilaginibacter sp.
ACACGGCCTTGCGGATAATTGTACGTGCGCACTTTTGCCGACCTATCGCCCGTCGAAACCATGGTTTTACGTTTCTTCGAAATTTCTTCCAAATGTTTTTGCAATTCCATTTCGTATATCCTTGAGCGGAGTACCTGCAAGGCCTTATCGTAATTTTTTAATTGCGATTTTTGATCCTGGCATTGTGCCACAATACCGGTTGGTATATGTGTTAAGCGCACAGCAGAATAGGTTGTATTTACAGACTGCCCACCCGGACCTGACGCACAGAACAAATCCTTACGTATATCACTTACCTGCAAGTCAATATCAAACTCATCAACTTCGGGCAAAACCACTACTGATGCTGCTGATGTATGTACACGGCCTTGCGTTTCGGTATCAGGCACACGTTGTACGCGGTGCACACCCGATTCGTATTTTAAAGTACCGTAAGCATCCTCAGCCATTACGTTAAATACAATTTCCTTATAACCGCCTGATGTACCTTCAGTATAATCAACCAATTCAGTACGCCAGCCACGCTTTTCGCAATAGCGCATATACATGCGGTAAAGGTCGCCCGCAAAAAGTGCTGCTTCGTCGCCGCCGGTACCACCACGTATTTCAACTATGGCATTTTTTGAATCTTCCGGATCCTTAGGGATAAGCATTACGCGTATCTCTTCTTCCTTCTTTTCCTGCTCAATTAAAAGGTCATCAAGTTCCATTTTAGCCATTTCCCTAAATTCTTCATCCTTTTCGGTAGCTAAAATGCGCTTATTAGTTTCAATATTGCTGATGATATTGCGGTACACATTATACTCATCAACTATCTTCGCCAGATCTTTGTATTCTTTATTTAACTGCGCAAAACGCTTCATATCCGCCATTGCATCGGGGCTGCTCAGTTCGCTCTCAACATTTTTCCAGCGTTGGTATATTGCTTCTAATTTTTCTAACATGATGATGGTATAACCTGCTTTTAAAAAAGCGCACAAAAATACGCATTAAAGCCGAAAGCAGAAAGTATAAACCGAAAGCTTACTTTTGGCTGAGGAATGGCGCTAAACTGATGTTTCGAAATATTGCAGGGATAATTCGGTACCGTCAAATACCGCATACGAATTGTAGTTAACCCACTCGCCAAGATTAACGTATCTACTACCTTCCGTTAATTGTATATCAAGCGGCAGGTGCCTGTGGCCAAACACCAGGTAATCATAAAACTTGGTTATTAGTAACTCATGGCAGTAAACTACCAGCCATTCCTGTTCAACATTTTTACGTGGTATATTCTTTTGGGCCGAAATGCGGCTATGTTGCGACCAATAGTTAGCTATACCCACACCCAAATTAGGATGTACCCTTGCAAACAACCATTGGCACACATTGCTCCTGAATACTTTTTTTAAAATCTTGTACTTACCATCGCCCGGGCCTAAGCCATCACCATGATGAAGGTAAAACTTTTTACCATTACGCTCAATCTCCAGTTCATTATCAATAATAATGGCGCCCAACTCCTTTGTAAAGTAGTCAAACATCCACATATCATGGTTGCCTTTAAAAAAATATAGTTTTATTCCTGCATCTGTTAGCTCGGCCAGTTTACCTAAAAACCTAATATACCCGCGTGGCACAACGGTTTTATATTCAAACCAAAAATCAAATACATCGCCCATTAAAAATACTTCGGCGGCATCGGCTTTTATCATATCCAGCCAGCGCACCAAACGGTCCTCGCGCTGGCGACTATTTAAATATCCACCTGCTCCCAAATGAAAATCAGACGCGAAATAAAGTTTATGGCCTGGCATGGTGTCAAAAATAAGGTTTAGGGCTGAAAGCTAAAAGCAGAAAGGTTAAAGGTTTCTCGCAAATACATCTGCACATCAATTATGCACTTCTATCATGCCGGGCTGCGCAACAGTTATTTGCGGTTGATTTTTAAAAAGTTCAAACACGCCTGTAGCACAAACGTTTTTACCTTTTAGGTTAGCCCAGTCAAGGGTAACCTTATTGCCTTTTACCGCTACAGTATATTTTTGATGTGGATATACCCCGCCCATGTTTAAAAGCGTTAAAGTGTCGCTTACAATCCTGAGTGATTTAACTGTATCGCAAAGAGTACCGGTTTTACCCAATTGCTTGTTAAAGTCGGCAGCATTAAATTGTTGTGACGATGCCCTGTACCCTATTGCAGATAAAACAACTAAAAATAAAAGCTTCTTCATTATAAAATTTATTAAAAACAAAAGCAGGCCTTTCATTCCTGAAAAGCCTGCTTAATATAAATATATTAATTAATATTAATGCTTATCGTGTCCACGGCCATGACCGTTACCATTGTCATGCCAATTGTTACCACGGCCAGCATCATTGCCCCTGCCATTGTTCCAATGGTTTTTATATTTTGCATCGCGGCTGTTTCTGATTATAGCCTGGCCCCTGCGGCCTTTATAATTTGCATATTTAGCTTTGTAAACATTATTACGTTCCCACGGGTTACGTTGTCCGTTAATTACAACTTTATAGCCATTATAAATGTCATAATTACGATAACGCGCAGGCAGGTTTACTGAATGTACCCAGGCATTATTTTGATAATAAACATATTGATGCGCGGGTATATCATAATAGGCATCAATGTCAGGCATATAGTAATAATCTGCATGGTCATATCCTACAGGCCCCCAATCAGGCTGACTGCCAATATTTATTCCTAAACTAAAATGTACCTGGGCATCGGCTGTTTTAAATAGTATGCAGCTAAACATTAATGCTGCTGCAAAAATGATCTTTTTCATAATTTGTAGTTTTTTGTATGTAAGACAACTATACTAAAAAAAAGTTTATTTTTTTTAGTATAACCATTACGTTACATACTATATAAAACTTATAACCAGCCAATTATAAACAAAAAATGCCGGCCAAACCGACATTAAACGATATTTTTAATTTAAATTACTCGTCTTTATCGGCAGCCTTTTTTCCGGCCATAGCCAATACAGGTTTACCTATAATCTTATAGCTGCCATCACCTTTTAATATAGCGGCAAGCTGTGCTTTATCCTGCATGGTTTTTACCGCAGTAGCCAGTTCTTTATCATATTTAAAGCTGTTTTCGCTGCGGCCCTTTTCAAAATAGTAACGCGATGCTATTTCATTTTCAAGCAACGGTTTAATTTCATCTTTATGTATCTGCAAGTCGTTCTTTTTACTATTAAGCAGTTTGTTTTTCAGTATATCGTATTCGGCTTGTATCTCGTTAAACTCCTTTTCATTGGTAGCTTCGCTTTTTAATTGCGCCAAAACTTTTTCGGAAGCGGTACTATAAGTATAATTTTTGCCTGAAAGATACTTTACAAAATCTTCGTACTCGGCATCAGTAAGTTTAAAACTGCGCGCATCTGCAATTTTAGGATGGCTATCACGATATTTTGTAGCATAATCAAATACCAGCAGCTTACCTATCAGTACCTGGGTAATGGTGGCATATTTATCCTCTTTAATAAATAAGTCGGGGTAAATACCGCTGCCATCAAAAACCGAACGGCCATTTTTAGTTTTAAACTCATGTATTAATGAATCGGCAACTTTTACTACACTGCCATCATCCTTACGGTGGGTATAATCCAACTCCTGTATACAACGGCCCGATGGTACATAATATTTAGCAATGGTAATTTTAACCAGGCTATTATATTGCAACGGGAACGCCTGCTGCACCAAACCCTTACCATAACTGCGCTGACCAATTATTACTGCGCGGTCAAGATCCTGCAGCGCACCTGCAACAATTTCGGAAGCTGATGCCGAGTGGCTGTTTACCAATACGGTTAAAGGCAGATCAGCAGCTATAGGTGTGTTAACGGTATTATAAACAAAGTTTTTCTCTTTTACCTTTCCTTTTTGCGATACTACCATTACATCCTTAGGCACGAACAGGTTAATAATCTTTACCGATTCCTGTAAGATACCGCCACCATTTGAGCGCAGATCTAAAATAATGCCATTGGGGTTGTTTTTCTTTAGGGCTATCAATGCATCAGTAACTTCCTGTGCCGAGTTTTCCAGGAACCTGTCCAGCTTTATATAACCCATGTTACCATCAACCATACCATAATATGATACGTTTGGCTGTTTAATCTCATCGCGGGCTATATCCTTTTCGGCGGGGGCAGCCTCGCCACGTTTAACCATAAGCTTTACTAAAGCACCTTTTGAACCCTTTAGCAGTTGGCTCACCTGGTCATTATCCTTACCTGTTAAGTTTACCCCATTAATTTGCATCAATTGATCGCCCGGGCGGATATCGGCCTTTTGGGCAGGATAACCTTCAAATACTGATGATATAAAAACTTTGTTATCGCGAATAAATATACTGGCGCCTATACCACCATACTGGGTACTTACATAATGCAGTTTATAATCTTCAATTTCTGATTCGGGAACAAACTCGGTATAAGGGTCAAGACGCTCAAGCATTGCATCGGCCCCGGTTTTAATCATTTTGGCCGAATTGATGTCGTCAACATAGTTAAGATTTATCTCTTTATATAAGGATACAAACACCTCCAGATTTTTTGATACCTCAAAAAGGTCGTCACTAAAGCTCCAGGTAACCACAGCCAGCATTAACATCCCACCGGAAATCAGCAGCTTTTTATATTTTTTTAACAGCGTCCCCATTTTCATCATCTGGTTTATAATGATTTGTAAAATATAAAGCTACAAAAAAGCTATGTAGTTTACATTAGTTTAAACTCAAATTACAACCTATTATTATCAATGTTTACCAATGCTTTTTGTAGGGTAAACACTACATATTTCCTGTCGCGGTTCACCAGGTCCATCAGGCGGGTTATTAAGCTTTCTTCCTGTCCTTCGCTATACTGCAGTTCCTGGTCTGTTAAATGGTTATATTTCCTTTGTAGTTTGATCTTTACTCTATTCCAATCTTTATTTGAAATGCTAATTTCTGCCATATTTTTTTTGATTATTTAGCAAAATTATAAAAAAACAAGTTGATGGCTGCAATATTTTGGCAAGGCTATTGTTTGTTATACAATAATATTACATAAAGCATATTTTATAACTAAAATATTATAACTATGAAAAAGTATCTATTAAGCGCAGCATTATTATTAATGATGGGCGCAGGCGCAATGGCGCAAAGTACCTTTGGTATTAAAGGCGGTGTAAACTATTCAAGAATCAACAGCGATAATCTTAAATCATCAACAGTTAATGGTTACCAGGCCGGTTTGTTTGCCCGCTTTGGCAGTGGCTTATATTTACAGCCCGAGTTATATGTAAGCAGCACCGGTGGTAAATTCCAATCGCCCGACGGATTATATAACGGCGATGTTAAGTTTACTAATTTAAATTTACCCTTATTGCTGGGTGCCAGGTTTGGCAGCAAAAACCTTAATTTCCGTTTAATGGCCGGCCCTATTTATACCTATACAATAAATAAGAACGAAAATTTCTCGAACAATTTTGTTAGCGCTTACAGGGATTTTGGCGATTATAATAACAGTACACTTGGCTTCCAAGCCGGCGGCGGTGTTGATATAGGCCCAATTACTGCCGATTTACGTTACGAAGGCGGTTTAACCGATGTAAACAAAAACTTCGGTCAGCGTCAAAAACTTTGGGCGTTAAGCGTTGGCTTTAAATTTCTATAATCAAGGATAAGCTGAAAGGCGAAAGCTAAAAGCAGAAAGCTCTCCATCCGGAGGGCTTTTTTAATGAATATCGAACACTGAATAATGAATTATGAATAATGAATAATGAATAATGAAAATTAAACATAAGCCAATTCAATTCCGATGTCCGAAATTCAACATTCATCATTCGATATTAAAAGACTTTCTGATTATTCTCCATTTAGGGAGCAAGGGGGGGGGAGTAAAACAGTAAAGCCCCTGATGGGCAGGGGCCTTTACTAACCAATTATAAACCTAAATTATGAGAAGAGCTGTAGGAGAAGGGGTCGAACCTTCACGAAGTGGTTATTCTTATTGCTAAGAGTTTCCCAATTTCTTCGCCACCGGGACAAGGAGGTGTGTCTGCCAAAAATTTCACCATCCTACAGGATATAATATCAACGCCGGTTGATATTGCTGTTGGGGAAGGATTCGAACCTCCACAGAGTAGTTAGCCCGCTTCGGGTTTCCTATGATCTCCGCCACCGGGACAAGGAGGTGTGTCTGCCAAAAA
>JAICMD010000296.1 GCA_025929405.1 Mucilaginibacter sp.
AGGTAATATTAAGTTGGTAGCCATTTCGCCAATTACACGCGCTTCTATCTGTAACTTTTTGTAAAAGCTATCCAGTAATATTTCATGGCGGGCATGTGCCTCGCGTTTGGTAAATACCGCGGTTTCTGCAAAAAGGATATCGCTTTTTTCGGATATTAAAGCATCAAGCGCCTTTGGTGTAGTTTTAATATTGGCCAATCCTCGTGCTTCGGCTTCTTTTTCCCAGTCTTCGCTGTAACCATTACCTTCAAAGCGGATAGCTTTTGATTCTTTAATATATTTTTTAATAACTATCATCAGCGCAACATCTTTCTTCTCGCCTTTGCGTATTAGTTTGTCAACATCATACTTGAACTTTTTAAGTTGATCGGCAACTATCAAATTTAAAATAGTCATCGGGCTGGCCGAGTTGGCTGACGAGCCAACCGCGCGCAATTCAAACTTATTACCGGTAAATGCAAATGGTGATGTGCGGTTACGGTCGGTATTATCCTTTAATATCTGTGGTATTTTAGGGATACCCTGCCATAATAAGGCATCGTCTTTTAATTTTTTGCTGATGCGCGATGTTTCAATCTCGTCCAATACATCGCTTAACTGCGAACCAAGGAATATTGATATAATAGCAGGCGGGGCCTCATTGGCTCCCAAGCGATGATCATTATTTACTGATGCTATAGATGCCCTTAACAAATCGGCATGTTCATATACTGCTTTAATAGTATTAACAAAAAAGGTAAGGAACATCAGGTTGTTCTTCGGTGTTTTGCCGGGCGATAACAGGTTTTTACCCGTATTGGTTATCATCGACCAGTTGTTATGCTTGCCCGAGCCGTTGATGCCTGCATAAGGTTTTTCGTGCAACAGCACTTTAAAGTTATGGCGCTTGGCAACACGGTCCATCAAATCCATCAAAAGCTGGTTATGGTCAATGGCCAGGTTTATTTCTTCATAAATAGGGGCGCACTCAAATTGCGATGGTGCAACTTCGTTATGGCGGGTTTTTAAAGGTATGCCCAATTGCAGGGCTTCAATCTCCATATCCTGCATAAAGGCATATACGCGCTCAGGTATTGAACCGAAGTAATGATCTTCTAACTGCTGGTTTTTTGCAGACATGTGACCAAAGAGTGTACGGCCTGTTAAATGCAGATCGGGGCGCGCATTAAATAAGGCAATATCCACTAAAAAATATTCCTGCTCAATACCTAACGATGCATTTACTTTTTCAATGCTTTTATCAAAGTAATGGCAAACATCAACGGCCGCTTTATCTAAAACGTTTACGGCCTTTAACAAAGGCACTTTGTAATCCAGCGCTTCGCCGGTGTACGATACAAACACGGTAGGTATACATAAGGTACGCCCCATTATAAACGCCGGTGATGACGGATCCCAGGCGGTATAGCCGCGTGCCTCGAAAGTATTACGTATACCGCCGCTCGGAAAGCTTGAAGCATCAGGCTCTTGTTGTGCCAGCGCGTCTCCCGAGAAAACTTCTATTGATCCACCATCGGCAGTAGGTTCAAAAAAAGCATCATGTTTTTCGGCAGTAGTACCGGTAAGGGGCTGAAACCAGTGGGTATAATGTGTAGCGCCCTTGCCCATGGCCCATGATTTCATGGCCGATGCTACCTGTTCGGCCATATCGCGCGGTATAGGTTCGCCTTTCTCAACAGAATTTACTATTCCCTGATACGCTTCTTTTGAAAGATACTCCTTCATTTTCTTGTTATCGAAAACATTGGAATTGTAAAAGTCGGAAATTTTCAACGAGGGGGCCTTTATTTCGGGTATGGTTCGGTTTTGTACGGCTTGCAGTGCCTGGAATCTGATATTGGGCATGATTTAATTAATAAATAATAGGATTTACTTCAAAAATAGAATTATAGTTTAAAATATGAGCAATGAAATAAAAGTTATTAAATGCTTAATAAAATTACATCTCTTTTAATGATGATCCAAGGGTTACAGGCTGTTTTTGTATTTTATTTGATAAAATTTGTGATTTTTGAGATTAATTTGTGAAATTTTTATGTTTTTTAATGAAAATGATTTAAAATTATGATTTATATGATGTTTTTTGAATAAATAAAGGTTATTTAATGTTTTTAATGGATAGATTTTTAACATTTTTTTAGTTTGATTAATGTATTTAATTGTTTTTTAAGCTATTATTTGTAATAAAACTGATATTTATTAAAAAAAATCAATAAAAAATTTGTTTTATTGAAAATCATATCTAATTTTATGAAAATTATAAAAAAAAACATCATTGTCTATTATTAATTTTAAAATATAAAGCGATTTTTTGCCAAAAACTAACTACTTTATTTAAAAAGCACTTTATAACATTAAGTAACTAACTAAATCAACAAACAAAATGAAAGTAAAACAAACAAAGTTCGGTCTGCCCACAGCAATTAAGGGGTTGACGCGTGAAAGATGGGGGCTGGGTGCAACCATCTTAGCGGGAAAAATGATCGGTTTATCATTAGTGGTAGCCGCGATGATGACACTGCCAGGTGTATTTGGTACATCAGCACATGCTGCCGATACCTACACAGCTCATGAAACATCAATGATTAATTCAATTAATACCGTTTGGACATTAGTAGCCGCGTTCCTGGTATTTGGTATGCAGGCGGGTTTCGTAATGCTTGAAGCCGGTTTTGCCCGCAAACGCGAAACTGTTAACGTTTTAATGGAGTGTATTTATGATACCTGTTTGTGCGGTATATTATTTTATGCCGTTGGTTACGCGTTTATGTTTGGTCATGGTAACGGCTTTATTGGTTGGGGCGGTGCTGATGGCAAAAATTGGTTCTTTTTACAAAATACCCCAGCAACTTATGAGGCTTATGGTATTCCAATTTTAGCGCATTGGGTATTTCAATATGCTTTTGCTGATACCTGCTCAACCATTGTGTCAGGAGCAATGATTGGTCGTACCAGTTTCCGTGGCGATATATTATATAGTATAGGTATTACCGGTTTTATATACCCAATTATTGGTCACTGGGCTTGGGGACCTGATGGTTTCTTGGTAACCATGGGTACACCTACAGGTTTCTTACCATCATTAGGACAAGGTTTCCGCGATTTTGCAGGCTCAACTGTGGTACACACTATAGGTGGTGTAGCCTCGTTAGCAGGTGCAATGGTATTAGGCCCACGCCTGGGTCGTGTATTTGCGCGTGATGATAAAGAAAAAGGCGGCATGCCACCGGGACACAATATGTTAGTTGCTGCCGTAGGTACCTTCATCCTTTGGTTTGGATGGTACGGCTTTAATCCTGGCAGTACATTATCAGCTATGGACGGACAAGGCATTGGCCGTGTTGCTGCCAACACTACACTTGCAGCCTGCGCGGGCGGTATGACAGCTATGCTTGCCGGTTTATGGTGGGGCACAACTAAAGGTAAGTTTGACCTTGGCTTTACCTTAAATGGCTTATTAGGTGGTTTAGTTGCTATTACCTGCCCATGCTATTGGGTAAGCCCGATAGGTGCTATAGCCCTTGGAGCAGTAGCTGGTTTGGTAGTTTATTTAGGTATGTACCTGTTTGAATGGTTCCGTATTGACGATCCGGTTGGTGCGGTATCAGTACACGGTTTAGCCGGTATATG
>JAICMD010000029.1 GCA_025929405.1 Mucilaginibacter sp.
CTGAAGCCTGGGCGTAGCGCGAACGAAGTCGGGCAAAAATATTGCAGCCCGTGATTCTGCTAATTGCAGCGCAAAGGCCCCGTGCGGCAAAGAAGCCTCTCTCTGCTGACTTGACTTTTTGGTTACTTTTGGGTCAAGCCAAAAGTAACAGCCTCCGCGGCATTTGAGCGGACGATGCTCTTTATAATGTATTACCTTCAATACAAATGTATGACAAGTAACGAGATTGCTTCGCCCAATGGCTCTCTGCGCTTCCCCCTCGCAAAGACAGTCAGGCTATTATAACGCTTTTACAACCGCCAATGATTTATCAACATGTTCTGTGGGTGAAACATGATCGATTTCTGATGAAAATACAGCCACGATTTTACCATTTTTACCAATAACATAAGTAGTGCGTGGGATAAAGCCGTGATTAATTTCTATACCGCGTACATCCTTCATCCCAAGTCTTGCAGCATTCATGGTTAACCCGTATGATGCTGCAATTTTACCATCCCCGTCTGATGCTACGGCAAACTTGCCTGCGCAGTAGCTTGGATCGGCAGAGAATGTATTCAACCGGTTAATATCGTCTCCCGAAACGCCGATAATGGTAGCGCCTGCTGCCGTAAATTTATCCTTCGTTTCGGCAAAGGCATGTGCTTCTGCATCACAACCGCCGGTATAGGCAGAGGGATAGAAATAAACCACTACAGGCCCTTTGGCCAAAGCATTTTTCATTGAAAAATTAAACTCTTTACCTGCCAGGCTGGCCTGAGCATTAAATACTGGCGCTACATCTCCTTTTAATAACATTTTTGATTGGGCAAAGCCAGATAGCGTTGTTAGGAATGCTGCGCAGAAAATTAAAAAAGCCGGATAATAATATTTTTTGATCATGATTGATTAATTACAATGGTTATTTCAATAATACGATATTTGATTCAATCGGGTTGTCTGTCATTAAAATTTTACTATAGTGTATGCTAATCAGTCAGTTGGTTTGTCCGGCTGTCCGTACTTCCGCGCATTTATTGCGTTGACTTGTTTAATTACGGGGTTTGCGTTAATTAAGCTACCCTAAGGGTGCATTATTACGGGTGAGCATAGTCTCAACCAGAGAACTGATTATACCCGCCGCCATAACAACCACCAGGGCGTACCCGGCGAGTGGTGATGTTCATAGTGATATCCAAAAAAATAACAGGATAAAAATGCCGCCAGATGATTTTTGCGTTGGCTGCGCGAATGGTGTAGGTTGTTATGCTCTCCCTTATGTGGTTGGTAAGTGCCAAAGTAAAATAACTGTAAAGTACTTAACAAGGCGGGCGCAACCCAAAACAACAACAAATTAGTTTGCGGTATCCAAAGTTTTAAAATGTTAAAGATTATAGCCATAGCTACTACTTGCCAAATGGAAAGATAGTTGGTTATAAACTGCCAATACCATCGCCAAAAAATGCCTTCGTAATAATCGGGATCAGCAATGGTATGTACATGTTTATGATGCAGATGATGCTTGGTATATAACTTAGGGTACCAAAACAGCGCGTAAAAAAACGTGCAGGTATAACCTGTTAAATTATTAAGGAATTTGTTGGATGATATGGTGCCATGCATGGCATCATGCGCGGTTATAAACAGGCCGGTATACAAATGCATTTGTAGCAATACAAAAAAGTAAACCAGCGGATTATTAAAATCAACCGTCCATTGCATCAATAAAATGGTTGAGGTTACCCAGCAGCAAATAATAATCAGCGCAATTAATAAGCCGGTGAGTGATTGTTTTTTTTGCATACTGCGGCTTGTACAGCAAATAATGTGCTGCTAATATTTTTCAAGTTCGGCCTTTACCTGTTCCATTAACCACATGGGCGTTGACGTAGCCCCGGCAATACCCACAGTATCGCCCGCGGCAAACATATCCGGCTTTAGTTCACTTACTGATGATACAAAAAATGTATTAGGGTTGTGTTTGCGGCAAACCTCAAACAATACTTTGCCGTTTGATGATTTTACGCCTGATACAAATACAATTTTATTAAAGCGGCGGGCAAATTCGGGCAGATCCTTATCGCGGTTTGATACCTGGCGGCAAATTGTATCGTTTGCATCAAGCTCATAGCCGCGGGCAATTAATTGATCCTTTACGCTATAAAACTTTTCCATGCTTTTGGTAGTTTGGCTGTAAAGGGTAATTTGCTGTGGCAGTTCCACATTTTCCAACTCGGCAATATCCTGAAAAACAATAGCTTCATTATTGGTTTGCCCTTGTAAACCAATAACTTCTGCATGGCCATGTTTGCCAAATATTAATATTTTCCGGTTTTGATCGTACGAGCTTTTTATGCGGTTCTGCAGTTTTAAAACCACCGGGCACGACGCATCTATAAGCGTTATATTGTTTTCTAAAGCAACTTTGTAAGTTTCGGGGGCCTCGCCATGCGCGCGTATCAAAACCTTTTCGTTTTTAAGGTTTAGTAACTGTTCGTGGCCAATAATACGCAAGCCCTTAGCTTTTAATCGCTCCACCTCTTCATCATTATGTACAATATCGCCCAGGCAATACAGGTAACCGTCTTCGTCCAATATTTCTTCGGCCATATCAATAGCATACACTACTCCAAAGCAAAAGCCCGAATCCCTGTCAATAGTAACCTGTAAATTTTGCGCTCCCATTTTATACAAATTTACAGCAAAAACTACTAAGATTTATAGGATATAAAGGATTATATGATTTTGCAGAATATAATCTAAAACTGCACCACAAAATATACAAATTGGGCTACAAGCAATACCGGCCCGGCAAGTCCCTGTTTTTTAAACTTAAATTTTTCAAAAATAAAAAGCATTACTACGCTTAATACAAACCAGGTAACGTAATTTTTTATAGGGATGGTGCCATCTGTCCAGTGCCAGTAATTATCGCGTACAGCTACCGGTTCAATAAAAAAGTCGAGCAGGGTTAATAATAAACCACCGTAAAAAAGGCGGGCAACTATATTACTTGTTTTTATGCGCTGCAGTAAAACGCCCGTGCTGTAAACAAGTATAAACCAGTTGATACCTACTATTAGCGGCACACCCTGCCATTTAAATCCAAATGTATTACCATAGGTGTAATTGCCAAATAACCAGGTTTTATGTATGCCAATCCATTCGGCAGCTATACCCAAAACAAATATGGTTAGTAAAAATAAAATGAGCTTACCATTAAAGGTACGATGTGTAAAGAGCAGCAGCAAAAACATCAATAGTAAGTGCCAGGGCACTATTTGTATCATTAACGGTTTAAGCTGGGGTATAAAAACGCCTGACAGCCCTACAAGATGAAACAGGATAATTAAAACTATTGCGATATGTGTACGGTGAGCCATATTAAATTTTTCGTCCTTTCCATACGTTGGTTTTGGTAAGATGCCTTTGTACGGCCATAAAGGCTATAAGCGTTAGGCTAAACATTTGTACCGGATGTAAAATTACATTATACAACGCGTTTTGCTTAGCCGAAAGTGATATCATAATGCGGGTAAGTATTATTAAGGCTGCCATGAAAAATATTAGCTCATAATCAAAGGTCATTACCACTATCATAGGGCCGGCAATAATCAGTAACAGGTATATTAAAAAGCCAAATATATTGTAATTAAAAGCTGCTAAAAAGTTTTTGCTAAAACCGCTTACCGCTTGGGTATAATTTTTGTACATGCGACAGCTTACCATATTGTTGGCCAGCAATGCTTCGCCGTTGTAACCGGCGGCTTTTACCAGTTTCATTATTTCAACATCCTCAACTACTTTGTCCTGTACTTGCTGGTGCCATTGGTTTTGACGGTATTGTGCAGCATCAAACAACATAAACTGCCCGCTGGCTGCTGCCACTGCCGCACTTTTAACCAAATACACCAGTTGCAGGGGCAATAAATTTAGCAGGATATAATGCATTAAAGGCACTACCAGTTTTTCGCCGGCCGTATGCATTTCCTGGTTTGCAAATAAACTTAACAGGCCTAATTTACGCTGGTACATGCGGTGTACGGCACTATTAATTAAACTGTTATGTATTTTTTCGTCAGCATCTAAATACAACAAAAAATTGCCGGTAGCCTGCTGCGCAAGCTGGTAGCAGGCATAGTTTTTACCCAGCCAGTCGCGCGGTAATTCATCGCCCTTAATAATCTTAAATTGAGGATGCTTATCGGCAAAGGCCAATGATATTTTATAAGTTTGGTCTGTTGAATTATCATCCAAAACAATAACCTCATAATTGGTATAATCCTGGTTATTGATAGATTGAAGCAATGTTAATATGTTATCGGCTTCATCCCGGGCCGGTATCAGTATCGAAACTTTATCAGTATATTGTTTGGCAACCCGGTGCAGTTTTGGGTTTGATAAAAAGTTAAATAAGGTTACCGTAAACCGTAAAATAATAAAGAAGAAAATAACGGATATAACAATAATCACTTTATAAAATTATTTCGGTTTGCAGCCGCCGGGCATCGTTATAATGCTCCTGATAGCTTGCCTGTAACTGTTGTATATTGGTAAAATTGGTATTGTTAAGTTGTTTTAAATAAATATTTGCCTGTGGCTTTTTGTTTGTAAAATATTCGATAAACATAGCCGAATATACCAGTTGGAATTTGCCTTGCGCTTTTTCAATCACCTTCATTACGCCTTTTTCAAAATCAACTTCGGTTATAAAGTTAGAATAAAGTTTGCCTTGCGGAAATATCAGCACCAGATTTTGGGGATCATTTAATAATTGTGCAGCAAAATTTAATGATTGGATAATGCCTTTTGAGTTTTTTTTAACCGAAAAGGCCCCGCCATATCTAAGTATAGGTATGCGTTTTGCCGTGCGCTCCAGCAGCATAATATGGAACTTTTTTTTAAGCAGTTTGCGATTAATGTGATGCATTAAAAATCCATCCCAAAAACCTGCATGATTGGCTATTAATAATACAGATTTGCCATTCTCTATCACAATTGAATTAAAGCTGATATTGCTAAAATTACGTGCAATAATAAACCGCGCATAAGCATAAAAGCCCGCCCTTATAATTGCATTTTTTTTAGGATAGATCATATTTAATTATGGTAGCGTTCCGTATTGTGTGAACAGAACAACTCTGAATTTTATAGAATTAAAAAGCTTAAATCCGAAATTAATCAGCCATTCATTAAGTCCTCTATTTCCTCGGCTTCAAGGGGTATATCAGCCATGAGGTCAATATTGCCATTGGCAGTTATTAAAATATTATTCTCCAGGCGGATGCCTAAGCCTTCTTCCGGTATATAAATGCCCGGCTCGCAGGTTAGCAGGTTGCCTGCTTCAAACGGTTTATAGCGGCTGGCAAAGTCGTGCACATCCAAACCTAAATGGTGTGATGTGCCGTGCATAAAATACTTTTTATACAGTGGCATCGCTTTATCCTGCTTTTCAACCGCGTGTTTTTTTAACAGGCCAAGGCCAATTAGCTCGCTTGTCATTATTTTGCCTACCTCGTCCTGATATTCGTTCCAAACGGTTCCGGCTACCAGCATTTTTGTGGCAGCACGCATAACACGCAATACGGCATTATAAACATCGCGCTGACGTTGGGAAAAACGGCCGCTAACCGGTATTGCGCGGCTCATGTCGGCATTGTAGTTGGCATACTCGGCGCCAAAGTCAAACAATATTACATCGCCATCCTTACAAATTTGGTTATTATCAATATAGTGCAGCACAATAGCGTTTTTGCCTGATGCTATAATGGGGCTATATGCATGGCCCGTTGCTCCCTGCCGTATAAATTCATGTGTTATTTCGGCCTCTATCTCATATTCCTTTACGCCGGGTTTTACAAAACTTAAAACGCGCTTAAATGCATCGCGGGTAATGGCGCACGCTTTTTTGGTGAGTTCAATTTCAATAGATGATTTTACAGGCCTGAGGTCGCGCATTATAGGTGCCGACCGCTCATAATGATGCAGTGGATATTTAACCCGCAGTTCTTCCAGCATCCTTATATCACGATAGGGTACTGACTGCGCGTACCGGTCGTTTTCGTTGGTATTAATGTATATGTTTTCTGCATAGTTAATTATACTGTGCAGTATCGCATCAAAATCACTAAGCCAGTACACATTTTGTATGCCAGAAGCTGTTTTGGCTTCTTCTTTTGTATATTTATGTCCTTCCCAAACGGCAATATGTTCATTGGTTTGTCTTAAAAAAAGTACTTCTTTGTATAGTGAATTAGGACAATCCGGAAATAATAGCAGTATACTTTGTTCCTGATCAATGCCTGTCAGGTAAAAAAAGTCGGGATTTTGCTTAAATATAAAGTTTTGATCACCACTTCTCGGAAACTCATCATTAGCAAAAAACAACGCAACCGACCGAGGCTTTGTTCGCAAAACGAAATTTTTTCTATTAATTGTAAATAAACTACTTTCAATTGTTAAATATTTCATAAGTATGCTGTTTGTTTTTATATACAAATGGTTTTTTTTATTTATTTGTATAATAATTGTAAGTTTTTTGGAACAATATTTGGTAATCGTTTCAAACTTAATTACTAATTTTGGAAAAAATCACAATTAAAAAATTGTTTAATCTTAAAACTATGAACTATTCTACATTAAAAAAAACAGTCGCATTATCACTTGTTTCTTTAATGGCGGTAGGTGCAGCTAATGCACAAACGTCATCAAGTTCCGCGACAACAACTACCCCCAAGGTATTTGGTGGTAGCCAACAGTACAACACCTGGAATCTGGGTGTAAATGTCGGATTACCTTCTTTGCTTCTTGCAACCGGCGGTTCTAATGCTGGTTTTAATCACTGGACTCCAACCTTAGGATGGGGTGTAACTTTAAGAGATCAATTAGCACATTCATTTGGTGTTGAATTATCTTACTATGGCGGTAAAGTTAACGGTAGCCGTACCAATGCAGGTAACGTTGTTGACGTTACTAACGGTCATGCTTTTACAGCATTCAGCACAAACTATACTCAGGTTGCTTTAAGCGGCGTAGTAAATGTTGTAACTGTTGATTGGTTAAAACGCAAAAATGCAGTTAACGTTTTCGTTAGCGCTGGTTTAGGCGGTATCTGGTGGTCAGCTAACATGACTGGTGCCGCTGCTACTGCAGGTAACCCACCTCAGTCTAATGAGCATTGGAAAACAAGTTCTCCAACTGTAGTTGTACCAATTGGTGCTGGTGTTAAATTCAGAGCTACTGACCAAATTGCTATTAACTTAGGTTACAATGAGAATTTTATTGATGATTATAGCTTTACAGGTGTACACCGTTATCCATCTGCAAGCCACTATGCTTACGGTTATGCAGGCCTTGAGTTTACCTTAGGTTCAAAATCAAGACCAAACTTAGAGTGGGTAAACCCTGTAGCTTTAATGTATGACGAATTGTATGACGAAGCTTTACGTCAGGAAGTTGCTGCATTAAAAACCCGCGTTGGTAACGTTGAAAATGCAGTTAATGACTTGAAAAAAGATTCAGACGGCGACGGTGTTGCTGATCAATTTGACAAATGCCCTAACACTCCAGCCGGCAGCGTAGTTGATGGTTCTGGTTGCGTTATCAAATTCCCACAAATTGATACTTCATTATTCATGAGAAAACCAGTTGCAGGTGCTGCTGCTGCTTACTCAAACATCCAGTTTGAATTTGATAGCTCAGTGTTGCGTACTTCAGCTTACCCTGTATTAGATGCTACTTCTGCTGACTTACGTTCATCAGGTGCAAGTGTTGAATTAGATGGTTTCGCTTCATCAGAAGGTACTGCTGCTCATAACCTGGCCTTATCAAGGGATCGTGCTAACTCAGTAAAAACTTACCTGGTTAACTCAGGCGTTGATGCTAAAAAATTAAAAGTTAAAGCTTATGGCGAAACCCGTCCAATTGCTACTAACGATACTGAAGAAGGACGTGTATTAAACCGTCGTGTTGAATTCAAAAAATAATTTGAACTTCAGTTTATAATACAAAGGCCTGCCGATATCGGCAGGCCTTTTTTGTTTATACCATATTTGCATCCTAAAATTATGTAAATTTGTATATGTACTTTTTCCGTAAGAAAGACCCCAACAGGCCAACCAGTTTTAACTTAAAGGTGATGCATGCCATTAATGCTATCGCCATAATTATGTTTTTGCTGGGTATTATATGGAAGCTGATAGACTGGTTCATCTTAAAAAAATAACATCCACTCAAAAATTTATACACATCTAAATGAAAACAATAGTTAATAGCAGCGATGCACCGGCAGCAATAGGCCCGTATAGCCATGCAGTAATAGGTAATGGTTTGATATTTGTTTCGGGGCAAATACCCTTGCATCCTTTTACCGGCGAACTGGTAATTGATGATATAACTGTAGCTACTAACCTGGTAATGGAAAATATAGGCGCTATATTAAAAGAAGCCGGGGCTGGTTATGACGACATTGTTAAAACCAGCATCTTCTTAACTGATATAAACAGCTTCGCCGAAGTTAACGAAGTTTACAGTACATATTTTGAAGCTAACTTCCCCGCACGCGAAACTGTGCAGGTAGCCGCATTGCCCAAAGGTGTTAATATTGAAATATCAGTTATTGCCGTTAAACCCTGATAATTAAAATTGAACAGCCAGGTATTCCAAACTCCTATTGAATATTTAAAAGGCATGGGCACGGCCCGTGCCGACGTTATAAAAAAGGAGTTAGGAATAGACAACTTTGGCGCTCTTTTAAATTTTTACCCATATAAATATATTGACCGAACGCGTTTTTACAAAATACGCGAGCTACAGTCCGATATGCCGCATGTGCAGGTAATGGCGCGGCTAATAAACAAAGAAATTTTAGGCGAAAAGCATACCAAACGTTTGGTAGCACAGGTGCAGGATGATACAGGTATGCTTGAACTGGTTTGGTTTCAGGGCATAAAATGGATTGAAAAGGCCCTTATACCGGGCAAGGCATACATACTATTTGGCAAGCCCGGCTTTTTTAACGGTAAAGCACAAATGCCACATCCCGAGATTGAACTGTATTCGCCCGAAGCATTAAAACGCAAGGGAAATATTACTTTACAACCAGCCTATAACTCAACCGAAAAGCTAAAGCAGTTTGCACTGGATAGCAAAGGCATTGAAAAGCTTACTACTACCTTGCTTGAGCAATATGCAAAGGATATTCCCGAAACTTTGCCCTTATACCTATTAAATCGTTTTAAGTTAATGGGGCGGGCAGATGCCTATAAGAACATACACTACCCCGAAGATGCCGGCAAACTTAATGAGGCACAATATCGCCTGAAGTTTGAAGAGCTTTTCTTTTTACAGCTAAAACTTTTAAAAAACAAGTTACTGCGTGTGCAAAAGTTTAAAGGCAATGTGTTTGAAAAGGTGGGCCATTACTTTAATGAGTTTTATCAGTATAAACTGCCATTTGAACTTACCGGTGCGCAAAAGCGGGTATTGAAGGAAATTCGACAGGATACCCAACGCCCTGTGCAAATGAACCGATTGCTACAGGGCGATGTAGGCAGCGGTAAAACTGTGGTAGCTTTAATGACCATGCTTATTGCTATTGACAACGGTTTTCAAACCTGCATTATGGCTCCTACCGAAATATTGGCCACGCAACATTATCAAACTATAAAAAAATTGGTGGGCGATGATTTTATAGAAGTAGGATTGTTAACAGGGTCAACATCTAAAAAGGAAAGAAAGGTATTACACGAAAACCTGGAGAACGGCGAACTTAAAATACTGATAGGCACGCATGCCCTGATTGAAGACAAGGTGCAATATAAAAACTTGGGGCTTGTGGTAATTGATGAACAACACCGTTTTGGGGTTGAACAACGCTCCAAACTATGGCAAAAAAGTATAATACCCCCGCATATACTAGTAATGACGGCTACCCCCATACCACGTACATTGGCCATGACCTTATATGGCGATTTGGATGTATCGGTAATCGATGAGCTTCCTGCCGATCGTAAGCCGATAAAAACCGTCCATTATTATGAGAACAGTCGTTTACGGATGTTCGGTTTTATGAAGGAGGAAATTGCTAAAGGCAGGCAAATATATGTGGTATATCCGTTGATAAAAGAAAGCGAAAAACTTGATTTGAAAAACTTAATGGATGGATTCGAGGTGATTTCAAAAGAATTTCCGTTACCGCAATATCGCGTTAGCGTAGTTCATGGTAAAATACCGGCTGCCGATAAAGAATTTGAAATGCAGCGTTTTGTTAAGGGCGAAACGCAGATAATGGTAGCAACCACGGTAATTGAAGTAGGTGTAAATGTGCCTAACGCATCAGTGATGATCATTGAAAATGCCGAGCGTTTTGGCCTATCGCAATTACATCAGCTTAGGGGGCGTGTAGGGCGCGGTGCCGAGCAATCCTATTGTATATTAATGAGCGGCGAAAAGCTAAGCCATGATGGCCGTACAAGATTAAATACTATGGTTAAAACTAACAACGGTTTTGAAATAGCCGAGATTGACCTGCAACTGCGTGGCCCCGGTAATATTGAAGGTACGCAGCAAAGCGGCCTGCTCGACCTTAAAATAGCCGACCTGACCACTGACCAGGAATTGCTGCAAACCGTACGCAAGCTGGTAGAAAACATCTTCGCCATTGACCCGCAATTAGCACAACCTGAAAACCAGATATTAAATGGGGCTTTTAAAATTAGCAAACCAGGGTTAACCTGGGATAAGATATCCTAAAACTATTTTGTCATTGAAATCACAATAGCAGATATTTTTTTATTTTTTGTCATGCTGAGGAACGAAGCATCTTATACGTATTGCTTATAAACGCTTTACAACAATCATTTACTTTTGTCATACAATCATAATGACAGATTGCTGTAAAGCATTAAAATCAAATAATATCCGTTCCTCAACTTTTGTATTGTAAATTTGCATTACGATGCCAGAAACAGACACGCCCACAAAAAACGACCCGTTTTTAGCCCTGCGGTACAAAGACTTCCGCTCATACCTGGGCATTAAATTTTTCTTCACGTTTGCCTACCAGATGCAGGCCGTAATTTTGGGCTTTTATGTGTACCAGCTAACTAAAAGCGCTTTTGCTTTAGGCTTAATAGGCCTGGCCGAGGCCATCCCATCAATAGGCATTGCATTATACGGCGGATACATCGCTGATAAATCCGAAAAAAAGAAAATGCTGCTGTTAATACTTACCGCTGTAACGCTATCATCAACGGTTATGTTTTCGGTTACCCTTAAAAGCATGGAAACCTATATTCATGCTGCATGGATAGTGCCGATATTATATGTGATGGTTTTTTGTAACGGCGTTGCCCGTGCATTTTATAATCCGGCGGCGTTTACTATAATGGCGCATAGCGTACCAAAAGAGGTATATCCAAACTCAAGCACCTGGAACAGCTCAAGCTGGCAAATAGCATCCATTATGGGGCCATTGGTTGGCGGATTGCTGTATGGGTTTTATGGCATTACCATAACCTTTGGCGTAATTATTTTTTTCCTGCTGATAGCATTAACATCAGCCTTTTTCCTGAAATTATATCCGCCGGTTTACACCCCTAAAGAAAGTATCTGGAAAAGCCTTAGCGAAGGGATAAACTTTGTCTTCCATAATAAAATGATGATAGGTGCCATGAGCCTCGACTTATTCTCTGTGTTTTTTGGTGGTGCTGTAGCTTTGCTGCCTGTTTTTGCTAACGAGATATTGCATGTTGGTCCGCAGGGGTTAGGTATTATGCGTGCAACCTCATCGTTAGGCGCGGTATTGGTAATGCTGACTATGGCAAGGTTTTCGCCAATGGGTAAGCCTTGGCGTAATTTACTGATAGCTGTTACAGGCTTTGGCTTATCTATTATCTGTTTTGCCTTATCGCGTAATTTTTATTTGTCGTTGTTATTTATATTTACTGAGGGTGGTTTTGATAGCATTAGCGTATTAATACGCGGCACCATTATGCAATTGCTCACCCCCGATCACATGCGTGGCCGGGTATCGGCAGTTAATCAAATGTTTATCGGCTCATCAAACGAAATTGGGGCTTTTGAATCAGGAACGGCAGCCAAATTAATGGGTACGGTACCATCGGTGCTATTTGGTGGCAGCATGACCTTGCTTATTGTAAGTATCACTTACTTTAAAACAAAAAAGCTGATACCTCTTTCGTTAAATGAGATATCAGCTCCTGAAGTAGAAACGGTTAATAATATCTAATTTTCCTTCTTTGTCGTCTGAGCAATAGGTTATATTTAATTTATCACCTCTTCCACATCCATCTTCTCGCCAATTTGCTGACGCCACATGGCATAATACAAACCTTTTTGCGCAATCAGGTCATGGTGACGGCCTTCTTCAATAATTCGGCCTTTTTCTAACACATATATTCTGTCGGCATGCATAATGGTTGATAGGCGGTGAGCTATCAGTATGGTAATGTAATTTCTATGCACAGATACATCACGGATAGTTTCGGTAATGGCTTCTTCCGTAAGGGAATCTAACGATGATGTAGCCTCGTCAAATACCAACAGATCCGGCTGGCGCAGTAAGGCACGCGCTATAGATAAGCGCTGCTTTTCGCCGCCTGACACCTTTACACCGCCTTCGCCAATTACTGTATCCAAGCCATTGCTGGCCCTGGCCATTAAGGTTTGGCAGGCCGCGCGCTGCAATACATCCAAGCACTCCTCATCGGTAGCATCCGGGCGCACAAACAGCAGGTTCTCCCGTATAGTACCCGAGAATAGCTGCGTATCCTGTGTTACAAAGCCTACACGCTCGCGCAATTGGTCAAGGTCAATTTCCTTGCTTAAAATATCATTGTAAAGTATATCGCCATCCAACGGCTGATACAAACCAACCAATAATTTTACCAGCGTAGTTTTTCCCGAACCTGATGGGCCTACAAAAGCAATAGTTTCGCCTACGTTTGTTTCAAAACTGATGTTATTTAAAGCGTTACGGCTGGCGGTTAAGTGTTTAAAACTTACGTTATTAAAATTCAATTTGCTTATTTTATCCAGCAAAACAGGCTTTTCGGGCTTAATATCAATAGGAGTGCTGATGATGCGTTCAAAATTACCTAAAGATACCTGAGCCTCGCGCCATGATTGTATTACGTTGCCCAACTCCTGTAACGGGTTAAACAGGAAGAATGAGTAAAACATAAACTGAATATAATTACCCGCAGTTAGTTCATGTTTAAATATTAATATTAATAAAACTAACAACATGGCACTGCGCACCAGGTTTACTACGGTGCCTTGTATAAAGCTCATGCTGCGCACAAACTTTACCTTACGTAACTCGAGGTCTAAAATTTTATAGGTAGTTTTATTCAGGCGTTCAATTTCCTGTTTAGCCAAGCCCAAACTTTTTACCAATTCAA
The DNA here is from genome assembly GCA_025929405.1 of Mucilaginibacter sp. Taxonomy (GTDB): domain Bacteria; phylum Bacteroidota; class Bacteroidia; order Sphingobacteriales; family Sphingobacteriaceae; genus Mucilaginibacter. The sequence goes on from JAICMD010000029.1 coordinate 13,404, forward strand.
TATTACGTAATGATTCGGTAGTTGAGCCGGCCAAGGCAGTAGTTTCGGTAACAATGCTTTTTTGAATAGTTTTTATACGTTTACTTAGCGCGCTGCTTACATAACCAATAATTGGTATAGCGGTAAAGTAAACCAGCGTAACCTGGTAATTTACTTTTAGCGAGTAAATAATTACGAATACCATCCCTACCAAACTCACAAAAAGCACACTGATGAAGGAGGTGATAAATTTTTCGCAATCCTGACGCACCTTTTGCAATATGCCCAGGGTTTCGCCGCTGCGCTGGTCCTCAAAAACCTGGTAAGGCAGTTCTAACGAGTGCTTTAAGCCATCGCTATACATTTGCGCACCGGTTTTTAGCACGATAATATTGGTAAAATAATCCTGGAAGTTTTTTGCTATACGCGATACCATGGCCGCTCCGATAGCAAACCCCAAAAGCACCATTGAGCCATGCAGACGGTATTCAAAGTTATAAACTGCGCTATCCTGCGGAACAATATAATTATCTATAATCTTCCCGGTTATCATCGGTTCAAATAATGAGAAACCTATATTTATGCTGGCAAGCAGGAGTGCAAGCACAACTATCCAGCGGTAATTTGATAAGTAGTTTAATAGTATTTTCATATATAATGTAAAAATAAAAAAAGGGAACGGCTAAGTAGCTCATTCCCTTTTAATTTGACAGTAAGGTTAAATTATACCGTCATTATATCTTTTTCCTTAGCTTCTGATAGCTGTTCAACCTTTACAATGTAGGCATCAGTTAATTTTTGAATTTCACCTTCGCCGGTTTTCATCTCATCTTCTGATACACCTTCTGATTTCAGTTTCCTGATCTTCTCATTAGCATCTTTACGGATGTTACGGATAGCTATCTTGCCATTTTCAGCTTCAGCTTTAGCTTTTTTAACCAAATCACGACGACGCTCTTCAGTTAGCGGCGGTACATTTATACGGATAATAACACCATCGTTTTGCGGGTTAACACCCAGGTTAGCCTCCATAATGGCTTTTTCAATAGCGCCAAGTAACGATTTTTCCCATGGCTGTATAACTATGGTGCGCGCATCAGGTGTGTTTACACTACCTACCTGACTCAACGGGGTAGGGCTGCCATAATAGTCAACCAAAACATCATCAAGCATTGATGGGCTGGCTTTACCGGCGCGTATCTTATTTAATTCGTTATCTGCATGTTCAACGGCTTTATCCATTGAAGCTTTAGCATCATTTACCTGTTTTTTAATGAGTTCGCTCATCGCTTCTTTATATTTTCTTCAAAAATAATAAAATCTATGATTTGAGTTATTAAAAACTATTGCCATATAATGCGTTAATAGTTTAGATTGTTTTAAATTAAAAATTTATAGTATGATACAAATACAGGAAATATTAGAATTAATGTTGCTGAACGTATTTTACTGATCGAGAAAATTTGGGATAGCATTGAGCCGGATAGTATTTCTTTATCTGATGTTCACGAGCAAGAATTAAACAAAAGAATGGAGCGTTATCAAAAGGGAGAAACATCTTTTGTAAGTTGGCATGATATTAAAAATGAGCTAAACGCTCTTAGATAGTAATGTATCAATTACTATTATCTGATGAATCAAGACTTGACATATTAGATGCTTTTGGGTGGTATGAAAGCCGTAGACCAGGATTAGGTAAGGACTTTGAACTTTGTTTAGAGGCTGTTTAAATCAAATACAACGCGATCCCTCACTTTTTCAGAAGCGATATAAAGATCTGCGAATTCATTTTATAAGTAGATTCCCTTTCGGGATACATTATTTGGTTGAAGGGGATACTGTAAAAGTATTTGGCATATTTCATACCAGCAGAAATCCAACTAACTGGAAAATCCGATCAAACAAAACATAAATTTAGAATCAATAGTAAAGAGCCAAGAAGCAAAAAAGAAATAAAGTCTTGAATCTTGGCTCTTGATTCCTGACTCTATCTAAACTACTTAACCAGTGTACCAATCGAATCGCCGTTAGCAATTTTCATAAAATTGCCTTCTTTGTTCATATCAAATACAATAATAGGTAATTTGTTTTCCTGGCAAAGGGTTATGGCTGTCATGTCCATTACGTTAAGCCCTTTATCGTATACTTCCTGAAAGGTTATTTCATCATATCGGGTAGCTGTTGAGTCCTTTTCAGGGTCGGCGGTATAGATACCGTCAACACGGGTGCCCTTTAATACAACATCAGCTTTTATTTCAATAGCACGCAATGATGCGGCGGTATCCGTAGTGAAATAGGGGTTACCGGTACCGGCACCAAATATTACAATCTTGCCCATCTCTAAATGATGCATGGCACGACGGCGTATATATGGCTCGCATATCTGCTCCATTTTGATGGCCGATTGCAGTCTGGTTTCAACACCAATACTTTCCAGCGCGTTTTGCAGTGCCATACAGTTAATTACTGTTGCCAGCATACCCATATAATCTGCCTGAGCACGCTCCATGCCTGATTTTTCGGCGCTTAATCCTCTAAAAATATTACCTCCGCCTACAACAATGGCTATTTCAATACCCCGGTCATGTACAGCTTTTATATCATGAGCATATTGCAATACCTGCTGGTTATCAATACCGTACTGGTTTTCGCCCATTAATGATTCGCCGCTGAGCTTTAATAATATTCTTTTGTATTTCATGAAGTTTAGAGGTTTACCAAAAATATAGAATAAATGCTATTGTTAAAATATAATGTTGTAAATGTTGACCAAACGTAGAGACGCAATACTTTGCGTCTTTATGTAATATTGTATTATGAAACACAATGTATTGTGTCTCTACAGAAAATCCGGGCAAAAAAAATCCCCGCTTTTCAGCGAGGATTAAATAATTTAAGCTCCTAAAGCTACCCGCTTAAATGCGGTTACCGTTAGGCCCTTTTCAATGCTGTCCAAAAACTGGGCAACATTTTTTGATGAATCTTTAACAAACTCCTGGTTTAACAGGGTTGAGTCTTTGTAGAACTTGTTTAATTTACCTGCGGCAATTTTTTCAACCATTTCTTCCGGTTTGCCTTCTGCACGTATTTGGTCTTTTGCAATTTCAAGCTCACGCTCAATAGTAGTTGCATCAACACCGGTTTTATCAATAGCAATTGGGTTCATGGCAGCAATTTGCATTGCTACGTCTTTACCTGCTTCGTCAGCACCGGCAACGTTTGCACTAAGGCCAACTAATACTGCTAAACGGAAGTTGCCATGGATGTAAGCAATAACTTTTTCGCCTTCAACAACTTCGTATTTAGATACGCCAATTTTCTCGCCGATTTTACCGGTCCTGTCAACAACAGCATCAGCAATAGAAAGTCTTTCGCTTTCAAGCAGGTTAACTTGTAAAGCATAAAGTTCTTCGATGTTTTTTGGATTACCTTCAACTGCTGCATTAGCAATAGCATTACCAAATGCGATGAAGTCGGCATTTTTAGCTACGAAGTCGGTTTCACAGTTCAGTTCGATAATTACACCACGTTTGCCATCAGCAGATGTACGGGCAATAACCACACCTTCGTTTGATTCCCTGTCCTGACGGCTGGCAGCTACTTTAGCGCCTTTTTTTCTTAAAAAGTCAATGGCTGCTTCAAAATCACCGTTAGTTTCGGTTAAAGCTTTTTTGCAATCCATCATACCGGCACCAGTTTGCTGGCGCAGTTTATTTACGTCGGCTGCAGATATTTGTACTGTAGACATTTTATTAAGTTTTGATAAATGTGAATAGTGAGTAATGAGTGGTGAATAAGAGTAATAATAACTACTCACCATTCACCACTCACCATTCACTCAAAATTATTCTTCTGTTTCAGCAGAAGGGGTTTCGTCAGCAATAGCGGCTTCAGCCTCAACAGGTGCTTTGCGTGCTCTTTTGCCTTCAGTGTTTCTGTCGGCAACTTCAGGAGCATCAGCTTTGGCTTTAGCCTGTGCTGCTTCTTTTTCTGCTTCATCATCCTTCTCGCGTTTGCGCTCCTCTAAGCCTTCTTCAATGGCTTTAATGATGATACCGGTTATCAATGAAATTGATTTGGTAGCGTCGTCATTAGCAGGGATAGGGAAATCGATGTTTGATGGATCAGAGTTAGTATCAACCATTGCAAAGGTTGGGATATTTAACTTTAACGCTTCTGATACCGCGATGTGCTCTTTTTTAACGTCAATTAAAAACAGGGCGGCAGGTAAGCGGTTAAGATCAGCAATACCACCTAATAAAGTTTCTAATTTTACGCGTTCACGCTGTATCATCAGTCTTTCTTTTTTAGAAAGATTGCTGTAAGTGCCGTCTTTGGTCAATTTATCGATGTTTGACATCTTTTTGATTGATTTGCGTACGGTAGCAAAGTTGGTTAACATACCGCCTAACCAACGTTCGGTTATGTAAGGCATGTTTACACCTTTTGCATATTCAGCAACAATATCTTTCGCTTGTTTCTTTGTAGCTACGAATAATACTTTACGTCCTGATTTTACAATTTGTTTTATAGCTGAAGCAGCTTCTTCAACCTTAGTTAAGGTTTTGTTTAAGTCGATAATATGAATACCGTTACGCTCCATAAAAATGTACTGTGACATTTTTGGATCCCATTTGCGGGTAAGGTGACCAAAGTGTACACCAGCGTCCAGTAATTCGTCGTATGTTGTTCTTGCCATTTTTGTGTCCTCCTTGATGATTAACGTTTACTGAATTGGAATCTCTTACGTGCTTTCTTGCGTCCTGGTTTTTTACGCTCAACCATACGGTCATCA
>JAICMD010000267.1 GCA_025929405.1 Mucilaginibacter sp.
CTAAATGCCCCCAATATTGATAATGATACAATTATTCAGCTATCGCAAAAGATAGGTGAAATAAATAACCTGATAGATGAAAAAAGCATCCGCTGGATGGAATTGACAGAGGTAAAGGAGGCTTAATATGACAGCATCAGATATTATTGCATCAATTGGTGTAATTATACTATTAATAGCGTTTTTATTAAATTTATATAAAAAGGTTAAGGCCGAAAGCAGGATATATACCTTATTAAATTTTGTTGGGGCAGCTATGTGCTGCTTTTCATCTTACTTAATAAAATTTTATCCGTTTGTTGTTTTAGAGAGTATATGGGCGGCTTTTGCGCTGTATTCGTTCATAAATGTTTCACGTGGAACATCAAATAACGAAAAATAATATATAATGTTCCACGTGGAACATGGGAGGAAAAATGTTTAAAAAATATAATGTAATAGTAGTGGGTGCCGGCCACGCCGGGTGCGAAGCGGCAGCAGCCGCAGCCAATATGGGTTCGTCTGTATTATTGGTTACCATGAACATGGGTACCATTGCACAAATGAGTTGCAACCCAGCTATGGGCGGTGTAGCCAAGGGGCAAATAGTGCGCGAGATTGATGCAATGGGAGGGTACTCGGGCATTATTACGGACAAAACATCCCTGCAATTCAGAATGCTAAACCGGTCAAAGGGGCCTGCCATGTGGAGTCCCCGTGCGCAAAGCGACCGTATGCGTTTTGCTGAAGAGTGGCGATTGGCGTTGGAGCGCACACCAAATGTTGACTTTTGGCAGGATATGGTAAGCTCGCTTTTAGTTAAGGGCGGTAATGTATGTGGTGTAAAAACATCTATTGGAGTGGAAATAGAAGCCGATGCCGTAGTGCTTACCAATGGTACATTTTTAAATGGTGTGATACACATTGGCGAGAAAAAATTTGGCGGGGGCCGTACCGGAGAAAAAGCTGCTACAGGCATTACAGAACAACTGATAACATTAGGTTTTGAATCGGGCAGGATGAAGACGGGAACACCGCCTCGTGTAGATGGTCGCAGCTTAAACTACGATCTAATGGAAGAACAATGGGGTGATGAAGAACGCGGTAGATTTTCGTTTACCGATGTAGAAATGATAGCGCAGCAACGCTGCTGCTGGATAACTTATACTAATACAAATGTACACGAAACATTAAAGGAAGGCTTTGAGAAATCGCCTATGTTTACCGGCCGCATTAAGGGATTAGGCCCCCGTTATTGCCCATCAATAGAGGATAAAATAAATCGTTTTGCCGAACGCGACAGGCACCAGATATTTGTAGAGCCGGAAGGACTGAACAGCGTTGAGATGTACATTAATGGCTTTTCCACCTCGTTGCCAGAGGATGTACAATATAAAGCATTAAAGCAAATACCGGGCTTTAAGGACGTAAAGATGTTTAGGCCGGGTTATGCTATTGAGTACGACTTCTTCCCCCCTACACAGTTAAACCTGACACTGGAGACCAAACAAATAAGCAACTTATTTTTTGCCGGACAAATAAATGGCACTACCGGTTACGAGGAGGCGGCATCACAGGGCTTTATTGCCGGTATAAACGCTCATCAAAAAGTACATAACAAGCACGAACTGATATTAAAAAGATCAGAATCATATATAGGCGTTTTGATAGATGATCTGGTGACGAAGGGTACGGAGGAACCCTATCGTATGTTTACTTCAAGGGCCGAACACCGATTATTATTACGGCAGGATAATGCCGACATAAGACTAAGCCCAATTGGCTATGAATTAGGATTGATAAGCGACGAGCGCTTAGCTAAAGTAAACAAAAAGGTAAAGGACTCTGACGATATTGTTGCTTTTACAAAAAACAAATCGATCAACCCTGCCGAGGTTAATAGTTTATTAGAAAGTTTGGAGACAAGCCCATTAGCACAAAACACCAAATTGTTTAATTTATTAAGCAGACCGCAGGTTGTATTTACCGATTTAATTAAAGCCGATGATGAGCTTAAAACCTTATTATCAAACTTTGATAAAGAAACCATTGAGCAGGCCGAAATAAAAATTAAATACGAAAGTTATTTTGAAAAGGAAATGGAAATTGTGGAACGGATGAAAAAAATGGAAGACCGGGAAATAAACACCGAATTTGATTATCATAAATTGGTATCCTTATCAAAGGAGGCACGCGAAAAACTAATGCGTATAAAACCAAGGACTTTGGGCCAGGCATCGCGAATTTCGGGCGTATCACCATCAGATATATCCGTTTTAATGGTACACATGACAAAATAGCACTTAATTGATTAATAATCAATAACTTATAAAAAATTCATTTTAAGACAATATTTTTAATTCAGAATAGTAATCTTCATCAAAACAAAAAAAACGTTTATTTCGCTTAAAAATGATGTTAAATAAAAAGTGGGCCAAAATCCATCAAATTTTACTTTATAGCTTGTTGATTTTGGTGGCTTTTGGTTGTGCTGTCCCTCAAAAACCACAAGGTGGCCCAAAGGATGTGCTCCCACCAAAATTGTTGATGGCCACACCTGCAAATCAAACCAGAAATTTTAATGCAAAAAGTATCAAATTAGATTTTGATGAATATTTTAAGTTGAATAATGCTTACCAGGAAATTACCATAAGCCCGACTCAGGAAAATCAGCCGGAATATAAAATCAAACAAAAAAGTTTGGTCATTACTTTAAAAGACACACTGAAAAAAAACACCACTTACGTAATAAATTTTGGAAAAGCGATTTCCGACGTGAATGAAAACAATGTGCTTAAAAATTTTACCTACGTTTTTTCAACCGGGCCTTACATCGATTCCTTAAGTATTACCGGTAATGTTACTAATGACTTTACAACTGACAAACAAAAAGACGTTACTGTTTTATTATTCACGCAAAAAGAAGACTCACTTTTATTCGGAAAAAAGAAACCGCCAATATTTACCACTACTGATACTGCCGGAAACTTTACCCTGAGTAACTTACATGGCGGTGTTTATAAACTATATGCGCTTAAAGAAACAACTACTAACCGGATATATGATAATGAAAATGAACTAATAGGCTTTTCATCAAAAAACATAGTACTTAAACATGATACATCAGGCATAAAGCTTCGCTTATTTAAGCAGGTGCCTGTAAACTTCAGGTTTATTGACCACCGTTTTGATGCCGATGGTAAAATAATACTTACGTTTAACCGCCGGTTAGAAAAACCATCGGTTAACATAATTACACCTGCGGCTTTAAATAATGAAAAGCTTGTAGAATTTACCCCAACGCATGATACCGCCTACATTTATATGCGTAACATGGATTTTGATTCGCTTAAAATTGCCGTATCAGATAATAATAAACCGCTTGATACAACCAAGTTAACTAAAGGCCGCAAAGAAACGTTTCAGCATAATTTAACGGTAGTAACCAATGCCGATATGGGTAATATACTGAAGCCGGGTATTAATTTAGAGATCATGGCTAATACGCCATTAACCTCTGTTTTAAACTCACTGATAACTTTAAAACAAGACTCGGCAATTATAACCAATTATACCATTATAAAGGATACTGCAAATACCAAACATTTAAGCATACGATACGCCTGGCGGCAAAACTCTATCTATTTATTGAATTTTGCCGATGGTGCCTTAACCGGTTTTTTTGGTGAAAAAAATAAGTCGATAAGTAAGAAATTTAAACTGGATAAGCCTGATAATTATACCCTGTTAACATTAAAGGTTAATGTACCCGATACTTCAAAAAATTACGTAGTGGAATTGTTGGGCGAGCATGAAAATGTTTTACATACTGATGTTATAAAAAAGAGTACATCGCTCAATTACCGGAACTATATTGTTGGTAAATATAAAGTACGTATAACTTATGATACCAATAAAAACGGCAAATGGGATGCAGGAAGCCTTAAAGAAAACCGGCAGCCTGAGCGTGTTTGGATAAACCCTAAAATAATAACCTTACGGCCGAATTTTGAAATAGAAGAGAATATTGATATTCCTGCCGAGCCTACTCCTTAAACCAGCCGGAGTACATAATATAATTATTAGGTAACCTATTCAACATTTCCTTTTGTTCGTCGGTTAATGGCTTTATTTTTTTGGCTGGGGCACCCGCATACAAATAGCCTGATTCGCAAATAGTACGTTCAAGTACAACTGATCCGGCTGCTATGATGACAGAAGGTTCTACTACTGCATCGTCCATAACAATAGCGCCCATGCCTATCAAAACATGGTCATGTAAGGTACAGCCATGTACCAGGGCATTATGACCTATAGATACATTATTACCGATATTTGTTGGCGACTTCAAATAGGTAGCATGTATAACCGCGCCATCCTGAATGTTGGTATTATTCCCTATTTTGATATAATGCACATCACCACGTATTACTGCATTAAACCATACGGAACAATTATCGCCCATAACCACATC
>JAICMD010000124.1 GCA_025929405.1 Mucilaginibacter sp.
ATCCAGCTTCCTTCGCCAATCTCAACATCCTTATGGATGGTCACAAATGGCTCAATTACTACATTATCGGCAATTTTTGCTTGCGGGTGTATATATGCTAATGGTTGGATCATGCTTCAGGAGATTTTTGTTTTCTAACAATTTGGGCCATTAGCTCGGCTTCAACAACCACGCGTTCGCCCACCATTCCAATTCCTTTCATTTGTGCTATGCCACGGCGTATAGGCGCAATAAGGTTACAATGGAATATTAATGTATCGCCGGGAACAACTTTATCCTTGAACCGGGCGTTCTCTATCTTTAAAAATAAGGTAATATAATTTTCAGGATCGGGTACAGTATTTAATACTAATATGCCGCCTGTTTGTGCCATAGCCTCAATTTGCAATACGCCCGGAAACAATGGCGTACCCGGAAAATGCCCCATAAACAAATCTTCGTTCATGGTTACATTTTTTAAGCCCACCACATGGCTTTTTGATAGCTCCAATATCTTATCAACCATCAATAACGGTTGGCGATGCGGCAATATGTTCATGATCTGTACAGTATCATAAACGGGTTTCATATTGGGATCATACACCTTAATATGCTTACGGCTTCTTTCCTTTTTTATTAAGGATTTGATTTTTTTGGCAAAGGCTACGTTAGCTGCATGGCCGGGCCTTGCCGCCATAATATGTCCGCGAAGCGGTACGCCAACCAGGGCAAGGTCGCCAATCATATCTAGTAGTTTATGTCTTGCCGGTTCGTTTTGATGCCGTAGCTCAATATTATTCAAAATACCCTGGGGCGCTACTTTAATATCCTTGCGGTTAAACAATTTGGCCAGGTGTGCCAGTTCCTCGTCATCCACCTCCTTGTCAACCACAACAATGGCATTGTTAAGGTCGCCGCCTTTAATAAGGTCATGTTTTAACAGCATTTCCAATTCGTGCAAAAAGCAAAACGTGCGGCAGGATGCAATTTCTTTTATAAACTCGGTGATGCTTGATATACTGGCATGCTGGCTGCCCAATACCTGCGAGTTATAATCAACCATACAGGTAAAGCGGTAATCATCCAAAGGCATGGCTACCATTTCAACTTTCCGATCAGGTTCAGTATAATGGATATTATAAGGTATATGGTAATATTCGCGGTCAGCATCCTGGTCAATTACGCCAACCTGCTCCAATGCATCAATAAATTGTATCGAGCTGCCATCCATAATTGGCGTTTCGGGGCCATCCATATCAATCAACACATTGTCAATTTCCAAACCAACCAACGCAGCCAAAACGTGCTCAATAGTGCTTACACTGGCGCCGTTTTGCGATATGGTAGTACCCCTTGAAGTATCAGTTACGTTATCTACATCAGCATCAATTATAGGCTGTCCTGCTATATCTGTCCTTCTAAATTTATAACCATGATTTTCAGGAGCCGGGTTAAAGGTCATGGTTACCTTTTCGCCAGTGTGTAAACCAGCACCTGATACCGAAACAGGCGCTTTAATAGTACGTTGTTTTATATTCATATAAATATTAGCATGCTTTGGCCGACGGTTATTGAACTTTCGTCAACTCTGCAATTAATTTTTCTAATTCAGCAACTCGCTTCTCCAGTTCAGGCAAACGCTGATAAACCACCTGCGAGCGCATATTGCCCGCATATTCAAAAGCTGGGGTACCGGCCCATTTTTTACCTTCCTGGCTGATGGTGCGCCCCACGCCTGATTGTGCCTGAAACTGCGACCGGTTGGCTATAGTGATATGCCCAACCATGCCAACTTGCCCGCCAATAACTACATTCTCGCCTATTTTGGTACTGCCCGATATACCCGACTGCGCTGCAATAACCGTATTTTTATTGATCTCAACATTATGTGCTATCTGAACCAGGTTATCCAGCTTTACGCCTTTGCGTATAATGGTTGAACCCATTGTAGCACGATCAATAGTAGTATTTGAGCCAACCTCTACATTGTCCTCTAAAATAACATTACCTATTTGAGCAACTTTATTATAAGTACCATCAGCATTAGGGGCAAAACCAAAACCATCACTGCCAATAATTGCACCCGAGTGAATGATTACATTATTGCCCAGTACGCAATCAAAGTAAACCTTTACACCTGCAAAAAGGGTGGTATTAGTACCTATGGTAACATTATCGCCCACATAAGCACCGGGGTAAATTTTACTGTTACTGCCAACTTTAACATCGGGGCCTATGTAAGCAAAAGCGCCTATATATACATCATCGCCAATTTGTGCAGATGGATGTATAAAGCAAGGTTGCTCAATACCGGTTTTATGCAGTTTAATGGTATTATATTTTTCTAACAATACCGAAAATGAGCTGTATGCATTATCAACCCGTATCAAAGTGGTTTTTACCGGTTCGGCAAGTACAAGATCATTATTAACAATTACTACCGAGGCATTGGTAGTGTATAAATATTGCTCATATTTGGGGTTGGCCAAAAAAGATAATGCGCCCGAAGTGCCCTCTTCAATCTTTGCTAAATGGTTAACAACTGCAAGACCGTCACCTTCAACAGTTCCGTTTAGTAAAAAGGCTATCTCCTGGGCCGTAAATTGCATCGCCAAATTTAAAAGTTAATATTATATGTTGTACGTTATTGTTATACGTATTTAAAGCTTTAACGTTTAATTGGTTAAATCCTTGCTATAGCAAAGCACATGTTTTTTAACAATTTTGGCCAATGCCTCTAAATTTGAGTTATCGCTGGCGGCTGTAATATCCTTAATGCTGCCATCCTTCATAAGTATACGTATAAAACCATCGCCTATTTTATAGGCGTGGTTTAGTATAATATCCTTAAAAACAAAGTATTGCGCTTCATGCGGGGTTATGCCATATTTTTTGATTGCTTTTTCGGTCAGGGCGGTAATTGCGTTTTCGTCTGCAGGCTCGTTGGTTATATCAACATGGTACAACTTGCGGTTTATAAAGTCAGTACAAAGTTTGGCCAATACTTTATCATTGCTTTGCGCCCATACTTTTACGGCGGCTATTATATCAGTATCATCAAGCGCGGCAAAGGTTTCAATGTGATGGTCCTCATTTATAAAAACCTCGCGACTTATGGTTTTTTGCAGAAAGTGATCTAATGCGGGAGTAGCAAACAGCTTAATTCCTTTTAAAGCCAGTTCGCGTGCCCGTGTTAATATTTTCACTAATAGCATCTCGGCAGCTATCACTGTTTTATGGAAATACACCTGCCAGTACATCAGGCGGCGGGCAATTAAAAACTTTTCGATGGAATAAATGCCCTTCTCTTCAATAACGATATGATCATCCTTAACATTAAGCATTTTAATAATACGGTCCGAACTGATAACCCCCTCTGATACGCCGGTAAAAAAGCTGTCACGATTTAGATAATCCAGCCGGTCCATATCCAATTGGCTCGATACCATTTCATGCAAAAAGCCTTTCTGGTAAGTATTATTAAAAATGCTGATAGCCGTGGCTAACTGCCCGTTAAACTGTTTGTTAAGCTTATCCATCAGTAAAATGGATATATCTTCGTGCGAAATGCCTTCAACAATGGTATGTTCTAACGCATGCGAGAACGGGCCGTGCCCAATATCGTGCAGTAAAATGGCAATGGTAACTGCTTCCTCTTCTTGGGCGGTGATGGTGTGCCCTTTGCTTCGCAATACTTCAACAGACATCTTCATCAGGTGCATGGCACCCAGCGCATGATGAAAGCGGGTATGCAGCGCGCCGGGATAAACCAGATGCGTCATGCCCAATTGTTTGATATATCTTAACCGTTGAAAATAAGGGTGTTCAATCAAATCAAACACCAGGTCGGTAGGTATGCTGATAAATCCGTAAACCGGATCATTTATAATCTTCTTCTTATTCAATATTAATCAAAGGCTGTTATACAAAGGTGTTAAATTAACCCGTAGCATGTATTATATTTGTTAATTTATGTTAATTCTTTTTAATGTTCCCAACAAAACCCGTGCTTTGAGGGTTATAGGGGTTTACTACAACTAATATATTATGCAGGATACGACGATATTATGGGCTGATGACGAGATAGACCTGTTAAAACCACACATACTTTTTTTGAATGATAAAGGTTATAAAGTTACCACGGTAACCAACGGCAACAATGCGGTTGAAACCTTTAAAAACAACTACTTCGACCTGGTTTTTTTGGACGAGAATATGCCCGGGCTTACGGGCATTGAAACCATGGCACAAATAAAGGCAGTAAATAATGATGTGCCTATTGTGCTGATAACAAAAAATGAGGAAGAATATTTAATGGAAGACGCGATAGGCTCAAAAATTGATGATTTTTTGATAAAGCCGGTGCACCCCAAGCAGATATTGCTTACTATAAAAAAGCTTACTGAAAATAAGCGACTGGTAACGGCCAAAACTACAATGGCATATCAGCAGGATTTCCGCACGCTTGGTATCACACTTAATGATAACCTTAACTATCAGGAATGGGTTGATGTATATAAAAAGCTAATTTACTGGGAACTTGAACTGCAGCAACTGGAAGATGCCGGGATGCACGAAATTTTAACCCTGCAAAAAGCCGAGGCAAACACACAATTTTGCAAATTTGTAGAGAAGAATTACCTTGACTGGTTAAAAAGCCCGGATACAGCGCCAACAATTTCAACCCAATTGTTTAAAAAGAAGGTTTTTCCGAAACTGGATGGTAAAGGGCCGCTATTTTTTATATTGATAGATAATTTACGGTACGATCAGTTCAAGATTATAAACCCTATTATATCCGAATATTTCAGGCTGGAGGAGGAGGATGCTTATTACAGCATTTTGCCTACAGCTACCCAATATGCCCGTAATGCCATATTCTCGGGGCTAATGCCGCTGGATATGGAGAAACGTTATCCCGATAAATGGCAGAATGACGAAGACGAGGGCGGCAAGAATTTATTTGAGGCCGATTTTTTAGCCGACCAGATACAACGTGTTATGCGTAAGGACTGCAAGCACTCCTATAATAAAATACTGAATGTTGATGAGGGCCGGGCGCTCAATGATTCGGTAAACAACCTGATGAAGAATGACTTGAATGTGGTGGTTTATAACTTTGTTGATATGCTGTCGCATGCCCGTACAGATATGCAGATGATACGCGAACTGGCGGGGGATGATGCTGCTTACCGCTCGTTAACATTATCGTGGTTTGAGCACTCGCCATTGTTTGATCTGCTTAAATTTTTGGCGCAAAAGCAGGTAAGGGTTATTATTACCACCGACCACGGCACCATCCGCGTTAAAAAACCAAGTAAAATTGTTGGAGACCGCAATACTAACACTAATCTCCGGTATAAACAGGGTCGTAATCTCAACTTTAATGCAAAGGATGTGTTCCATATCCGCAACCCCCACGATGCCATGCTGCCGAGACTGCATATAAGCTCAAGCTTTGTTTTTGCTAAGGAAGATACCTACTTTGTATATCCAAACAACTATAACCACTTTGTAAATTTTTATAATGAAACTTTTCAGCATGGTGGTATATCGCTGGAGGAAATGATTATACCAATGGTTACTTACGGGCCTAAGTAAATAGTAGAATTATTTTTATTAAATTTGAATATGGTAGTAATTTTGAATAAGGACACCGATATACAAAACCTTAAAAAAATATTAGCAGAACGGAAACCTGTAAAAAAGTTTGATGCAAAAAAATTTTGCGGAGTGTTAAAAACCAATAAAGACGGGTTAAAGATTCAGCAGCAACTTCGAAATGAGTGGAAGTGAAATTTTTTTAGATACAAATACTTGCATTTATTTCTTAAATGGCGATAAGGTTTTAGCCGATTTCTTACAAGGGCAAAGCGTTTATATTTCTGTCATTACTGAAATTGAGTTATTTGCTTTTCACGGTAATAATGATATTGCCATAGGAATTTTAAATGATTTTATCGATTCAGTTACTGTATTAGATATCGATAAAGAGATAAAAACCGCAACAATTGAAATGCGAAAATTATATAAACTGAAAATACCTGATACTATAATTGCAGCATCTGCTTTATCATATTCATTACCAATTATTACTGCAGACAAGGGTTTTAAGAAAATAACAGGCTTAGATTTAATTTTGTACGACGTATTGTCCTAAATACTTTAATTTATTATAGGCGTGTCATTAATAGCCCAATCCCTTTCAGAACTACCCATCATCGCACAGCAAATCATTGATTTTGCAGGCAACAACCGTATATTTTTATTTTATGGTGATATGGGCGCGGGCAAAACTACGCTTATCAAATCGTTATGCTCGGTTTTGGGCAGCAAGGATAATATAACCAGTCCAACGTTTGCTATTGTAAACGAATATATAGCGGCACAAGGCAAAATATACCATTTCGATTTTTATCGCCTTAAAAACCAAAATGAAGCGCTTGATCTGGGCAGCGATGAATATTTTTATTCGGGCAACTACTGTTTTATTGAATGGCCCGAAAAAATACCGGATATCCTTCCGGCCAATTATGTAAAAATTGCTATTAAGGTTATGCCCGATAATTCAAGGCAGATAAGTTTGGATAAAATTTAGTTTCCGACAGCTTTTTTTCCTATCTTCATCATCCATAAAAAATAGTTTATGAGCTCAGGGAAATATACCGGCTTTTCGGACATTGCCAAGCAGGCAATGATGCAGCCGCAGGAGTCAATGCTTGAAGTAAAGAATAAAAAGAATAAACTTTATATAGGCATCCCTAAAGAAACCTCGTTCCAGGAAAACCGTATAGCTCTTACGCCGCTATCTGTGGCATTGCTGGTTAATAACGGCCATGAAGTTATGCTGGAAAGCAATGCCGGCAAAGCAGCCAATTTTTTAAATAATCATTACAGCGAACAGGGCGCTCAGATAGTTTTTGATACTAAAAAAGTTTATGAAGCTGATATAATCATCAAAATTGCCCCGCCTACCTTGCAGGAAATTGAGATGATGAAACCGGGGCAGATATTAATATCGGCACTGCAATTAGCCACTCTAAAGGCTGATTGCCTGCACGCTCTCCTCAATAAAAAAGTAACTGCGTTATGTTTTGAAAATTTGCTGGATGAGGGCGGGTGCCTTACTGTAATCCGCGCCATGAGCGAGATTGTGGGCGCAACATCAATTTTAATTGCAGCCGAATATTTAAGTAACGTGTTTGAAGGCAAGGGCCTTATGCTGGGCGGCATAACCGGCGTGCCACCAACAGAAATAGTAATATTAGGCGCTGGTACCGTAGGCGAATATGCCGCACGTACTGCTTTAGCGCTGGGTGCCGAAGTTAAAGTGTTCGATCCATCTATTTATAAACTTCGCCGTTTACAGAATAATATTGGCAACCGGGTATTTACCTCGGTAGTACAGCCTATAGTTTTGGAGAAAGCCATTACCACCTGCGATGTAGCCATTGGGGCCATACGCGCCGAAGACGGACGCAGCCCCTGCATTGTATCAGAGGCCACTGTTAGCCGCATGAAACCAAACTCGGTTATTATTGATGTTAGCATTGACCAGGGCGGTTGCTTTGAAACATCCGAAGTTACCAATCATACCAACCCTGTGTTCCGCAAGTATGATGTAATACATTATTGTGTGCCCAACATAGCTTCGCGTGTGGCACGTACTGCCACCTATGCGCTTACAAATATATTTGCCCCCATATTGCTTGATATTGGCGAGCAGGGTGGTGTTAAAAATATGATTTGGCAAAAATCAGGCATACGCGATGCGGTTTACATTTACCAGGGTAACCTTACCAACAAACACGTAGCCGAACGTTTTTCACTCCAATATAAGGACCTTGACTTGTTAATTGTTTCTAACCGGTAATTATAGCCTGCAATTTAAAGGAGTGCAAACAAAGTAGCTTTTTTGTGTTTATAAAGTATTGATACTTTTTTGCACATGAAGTTTTTTAGCAAAAGATACTTTCATAGGATATGGAAAATATTGGTGGCTACTTTTAGCGGCTTTAATAATGATAATGGGCTAAAATTAAGCGCTTCATTGGCATATTATACCGTGTTTTCTATAGCGCCGCTGCTGTTTTTAATTTTGGCGATAGTTGGGTTTCTTTTTCCTGTTGCAAAGTCAGACAGCTTGTACCAGCAAATAGGTGCTTATATTGGCAATGATGCTTCAACCCAAATACATAATACAGTAATTGCCCTAAAGCTTAGTGGCAAAAGCACTTTTGGCGTAATTATAGGAGGTGTTAGTTTATTATTGGGCGCCAGCAGCATATTTGTTGAGATACAGGATTCATTAAACATTATATGGCGCGTAAAAGCCAAGCCTAAACGCGGCTGGGTTAAATTGTTAAAAAATAGGTTCCTTTCATTTTCGCTAATTATAAGTCTGGGGTTTTTATTGCTGGCTTCGCTGCTAATAAACCTGGTGATGGACGCACTTAGTACCCGCATTGAACATTTTTTGCCAATAATAACGGGCTTTCTGCTCAAGGTTATCAATATGGGGATCACGGCTGTTGTAATATCGGCATTATTTGCTATCATATTTAAATTTCTGCCTGATGTAAAAATAGGGTGGAAAGATGTGCGTACCGGGGCTTTTTTTACAGCGTTATTGTTTATGCTGGGGCAGTACCTTATTGGCTTATATATTCAAAACACAGCGCAAGGATCAGTATATGGCGCTGCCGGATCAATTATTATTATATTGGTGTGGATATATTACACAGCCGCCATTTTATATATTGGCGCGGAGTTTACGCAGGTTTATGCCGAAGCCATTGGCTGCAAAATTGAACCGGCAGAATATGCCGTACATATAATACAAACCGAAGTTGAGCATGTAGTAAAAGTACTACCCGCGCAAAACCCCGAAATTAAAAATAAGCTGAAGCCAGAAAGCAACTCCCCGGCCAAATAAACAGTATTAATATAATATTATTTATTATTAATATTTTGTAAATTTAGTTTACGGTTATAAATACGTGCAAGGGTTCCTTTCATCGAAATGCTTACTCCGCGTGGGAGTATGCTGTTTGCTGTGCTGTGTTTTTATTACAGCAAGCGGGCAACATTTTGATCTTAGCCCTAATGTAAAGCGGGTTACAATTCCTTTTAAATTGATTCGCAATCTGGTTATTATCCAATTAAAGATAAATAAGGCCGGCCCATATAACTTTATTATGGATACCGGTGTTGGTTTAATGGTTATAACAGATCCGTCGCTCGTTGACTCTATCAATATTCCCGGTAAGCGCACAATAAAAATTTCGGGCCTGGGTGCCGGTGATGATTACGAAGCGTATATAACGGCTCCGTTAAGCGTTGATATACAGGGCATAACAAGCGATGGCGTATCAGCCGCAATTTTAAAAAAGGATCATTTTGGGCTTTCGCAGTATACCGGAGTAAAAATACACGGATTGCTGGGCCATGAGTTTTTTAGCGAGCTGGCCGTTAAAATTAATTTTACTGATAGCTTGATAACCGTAACCAAACCCGAAAATATGCGCCGTTTTAAAGCGGGCAGTCGCGTGCCAATAACTATTGAAGAAAATAGGCCCTATTTTAAAATTCCCATAACGCTTAACAACGGTAAGCAACAAGTAAATAAGCTTATTGTTGATTTAGGAGCAGGACATGCTGTTTCATTAGAGAAAATAGCCGATAAGAACCTTTATTCGCAACAGCTTATTTACGCTA